>NZ_JHUV01000008.1:300000-436944 GCF_000619805.1 Sulfurihydrogenibium subterraneum DSM 15120
CACTACAACTTCCCTCCTTTCTCTACAGGTGAAGCTAAACCTCCAAGAGCAACTTCAAGAAGGGAGATAGGACACGGAAACTTAGCAGAAAGAGCATTAGAGCCACTCATCCCACCGGAAGAAGAATTTCCATATGTTATAAGAGTTGTATCAGATATATTAGAGTCTAACGGTTCTACCTCTATGGCAACTGTATGTGGAGGTTCTTTGGCTTTATTTGATGCTGGAGTGCCGATGAAGAAACACGTTGCCGGTATAGCAATGGGATTAATTAAAGCAGAAGATAAGTTTGTAATACTTTCTGACATATTAGGAGATGAGGACCACCTTGGAGATATGGACTTTAAGGTTGCAGGAACGAGAGACGGTGTTACATCTATTCAGATGGACATAAAAGTTAAAGGTCTAACAAAAGAAATCCTTGAAAAAGCTTTACAGCAAGCAAGGGAAGGCAAAAATTACATTCTAGACCTTATGTATCAAGCTATACCAGAACCAAGAAAAGAAGTATCCCCTTACGCTCCAACAGTTACAACTCTAAGAGTTTTACCTGATAAAATACCTATCATAATAGGTCCAGCTGGTAAAAATATTAAAAAGATTATAGAGGAAACAAAAGTTAAGATAGATTTAGACCCGGAAGGATTAGTCAAAATATATGCAACTTCTAGAGAGGCAGCAGAAAAAGCTGTAAGTATGATAAATGAGCTTATTTTAGATATAGAGTTAGGCGAAGTTTACATGGGGAAAGTTACAAGGGTAGAAGATTACGGAGCATTTGTTGAGCTATTACCCGGAAGATTATCTTTACTACACGTATCTCAAATAACAGGAGAAAGATTAAAATCTGCAAAAGAAAAAATAAAAGTTGGTGATATTCTAAAGGTTAAAGTGTCTGAGATTGATGATCAAGGAAGAGTAAAAGTTTCATTAAAGGATGTCCCTGAAAATGTCGAACCTAAAAATAAATTCCTTTTCAAGGAAGAATAATTTAAGGGGGTAGGTAAAATGATTAACAAATTTAAAAAAGCAAGTATTGCTTTTGCTATGGCGGGTTATATGACTTTATTATCAACAGCTCCTGCTCCTGCCGCAATGGTAGATTCAGTTATGTCTCAAAATCAATCTGTAATTGAAAACCAAAGAGAAGCTGAAATTAATAAAATTCAAAGAGCATTAGAAAACCAGCTTGTTAGAGAGAAGTTAAAAGCTTATGGTTTAACAGATGAAGAAGTTAAACAAAAGTTAGATAAAATGAGCGACCAACAGATACATATGTTAGCGCAGGCTTCCGATAAAGTTTTAGCAGGTGGTGATGCAATAGGTGCAGTTATAGGCGTTCTTATAATTGTTTTACTTATCATAGTTATTCTTAAACTTTTA
Source organism: Sulfurihydrogenibium subterraneum DSM 15120 (assembly GCF_000619805.1). Classification (NCBI taxonomy): domain Bacteria; kingdom Pseudomonadati; phylum Aquificota; class Aquificia; order Aquificales; family Hydrogenothermaceae; genus Sulfurihydrogenibium; species Sulfurihydrogenibium subterraneum. The sequence goes on from NZ_JHUV01000008.1 coordinate 301,384, forward strand.
AATAAAGAAATAATAATCAGATAATATAGTAGGGAGGTTTGCCTCCCTTTACTATTATGAAAAAAATTTTTTTTGTTATTTTATTTTTATTTAATGTATCTTTTAGTCAAGTCCTTTTAAACGTTCCTTTTGTAAAACAAAAAGATGAGTTTTGTGGACCTGCCTCTTTATCTTCGGTATTCAATTTCTACGGATTAGAAATATCTCAAGAAGAAATTGGAAAAGAAGTTTACAATCCTAAATTAAAAGGTGCTTTAATAACAGATTTAGAAAATTTTGCTAAGTCAAACGGTTTTAAAACCATTTTGAAAAAATCAGATATTAATGAAATTAAAACATTTATAGATGAGAAAAAGCCTGTCATTGCATTGATAGACTTAGGTTTTTGGGTTGTTTCTAAACCTCATTATGTTGTAATCATTGGATACAACGAAAAAGGATTTTTTGTACATTCTGGATACGAAGAAAAAGTTTTTATCCCTTACCAAGAGTTTGAAGAAAAATGGGGAAAGATGGGAAAAACAATATTAGTGGTTTACAGATGAGAAAAAGTATTGTTCTAATTTTACTTGGATTTTTTATATCATCTTGCTCTTTTCCTAAAATTATTGTTTATGACGACCCACTATCAGCTTCCCAGCATAATGATTTAGGAGTTATCTACGAAAAGAAAGGAGAGTTTGATTTAGCAGAAAAAGAGTACAAAAAAGCTATAAACAAAGATAAAAACTGGTACTTGCCTTACTTTAATCTTGGAAATTTATATTACAAGATGGGGAAAAAAGAAAAAGCGATTGAATATTACTTAAAATCCTTAGAAAAAGAGAGAAATCCAGACACATTAAACAATTTAGCATATGTTTTATATGAATTTGGAAGGTATGAAGAAGCTAAAAAATATATAGAAGAAGCACTTTCCCTAAAAAAAGACCCTAATTATGAAGATACCTACAAAAAAATATTAGAAAAGCTTAATCATTAAGGGTTATCTTCACTACTTACTTTTATAATGGTTTTGACGTTGCCTCTTGGATTCCAGTCTCCTATTACTTCTAACTTTCTTGGTTTTAATAGGTTATATAAGTCTTCGTATATTTTATTTGTAGCTTCTTCGTGAGATATGTATTGATTTCTATACTTGTTTAAATAAAGCTTTAATGATTTTAGCTCCACTATATACTTGTCTGGTATATAGGTTATTCTTATAGTAGCATAATCTGGATATCCAGATCTTGGACAGAGGCAGGAGAATTCAGGAAAAGTTATATCTATCGTATAGTTTCTCTCAGGGTATGGATTAGGCCAAGGTTCTAACTGAGATTCTAATATCTCCTTTTCTCCATACTTCATAAGACCACCTCTTTAAAGTTCTCTACTTACAATGTAATCAGCTATAGATATTAGTATATCAGGATTTTTTAAGTATTTAACTTCTTGTTTTGCCTTTTCAACATAATCTTTGGCTATTTTTATCGATTCATCAAGTCCGTAAACAGAAGGATAGGTTATTTTATTCTTTTCTTTGTCTTTATGAAGTTTTTTTCCTACTTTTTCTTCATCACCTATTTCGTCAAGTATGTCATCCCATATCTGAAAAGCAATTCCTACGTAAAGCCCATAATTTTTGAGATTTTCCACTTCTTTCTGTGAAGCTCCAGCCAAAATGCCACCTACCTGACAGCATCCAGATATAAACTTTGCTGTTTTATGAGTGTGGATAAAGTCTATATCTTTAAAATTTTCTAAAATATCTCCTGCTTGACCACCTACCATTCCGTAAACACCAACACTGTTAGATATTACGTTTATAGCTTTTAATAATTTATCAGGACTAATCTTTCTATTACTACTTATCAACTCAAAAGCATAAGTAAGAAGCCCATCACCAGCTAAAATTGCTATAGCTTCTCCAAAAACTTTATGGCAGGTAGGTTTTCCTCTTCTTAGGTCATCATCGTCCATAGCAGGTAGGTCATCGTGAATAAGAGAATAAGTATGAATAAACTCAACACTTAGAGCCACATCTATAAAATCTTCAATATAAACATCAGGATTTACAGATTTTGCCGACTCTATAATCAAAATAGGCCTAATCCTTTTACCACCAACTGTTAGAGAATACTCCATAGCATCAAAAAGCTCTTTGGGTATTCCTTTTGGAATAAAGTTTGTTAAATGCTTGTTTATAAGCTCAGCTTGTTTTTTTAAGTAGAGTTTAATATCAACCATGGAAATATTATATAATATTCTTCAAAAATTTAAAGGAGTAAAGCTTGTTTACCAAAATCGCAGGCTCAAAGTGGAAAAATATTGTTTTATACATAACAGCATTTGCGTTTGTCGCTACTTCTGTAGTTGCAGTTATAATATACAAACTAAGCGGAGAGATAAATGGAGCTGCAGAGGTAAACGGTAGAGAGATACCTATTTACGAGTTTAATTATACCTATGAAATGATTGGAAGAAACCTACAAAATCAAAATATAGATATCACTCCTTTTAAAAAAGAGATAGCAAAACAAGCTATAGAAACCCTTATAGAAAACGAGCTGATTTATCAAGAAGCTGAAAAAGAAGGTATAGTGGCAACTAAAGAGCAAGTTAAGGAGGAGCTTCTTAACATCCCAGCTTTTCAAGTAAATGGAAAGTTTGATAAAAACACTTACATCCAAATTATAAACTCTCTGGGTCTAACACCAGAAGGTTTTGAAGCGATACTTCAAAAACAAATTACAGTAAATAACTTAAGGTCTATACTACTATCAACGTTATACGTATCTAATGAAGAAGTAGAAACATTTACAAAAAAACAACTTACAAAAATATCAGGGGAAGTAACATTAATAAAACCAAAGGAACCTGTAATTACAGACCAGATGATAAAAGATTACTATGAAAAGCATAAAAGTGATTACACATTAAAAGAAGGGAAAAAAGTAGAAGTTTATAAAATAGATATAAACAAGGCAGGACAGGAAAAGGCAGAAAGTATAGCAAAAGATTTATTTATGAAAGCCAAAAATGGAAATTTATCAAACATTCCTACAGAAGTAGAAAAAGTCTTTGATGGTGAAGTATACGAAGATAAAAAACCAGAAAACATACCTCAAGACGTTTTAGACCTTTCAAAAGATAAAAAAGTCTCTTTCTCTAAAACAAACGATGCATACTACATCGGTATATATAAAGGAGACGTTTCACAATCTAAACCATTTGAAGAGATAAAATCAGAGATTACAGAAAAGTTAAAAAGACAAGAATATCAAAAAGCAGTAGAACAACTACATAAAACAACAGACATCACAGCTTTACTTTCAAACAATCCAGCAGAAAAAAATCAAATTTCTGATACAACCATACAAGAGTTTGTTGTAAAATATGGAATAAAACCAGACAGTTTAAATAACATCACCAGACTAAAAGTAGGAGAAAGCTCTAAACCTATAAACACAGAAAATGGCATTTTAATATTTAAACTCTCTCAAATTACAGAGCCAGATAAAGATAAAATGGAAGAGATGAAAAAAACTATAGAGCCTATGATTAAGGCACAAAAATTCAACGATATATACAAAATGTATTTAGACAATCTTAAAAAGAAAGCAAAAATTAAGATAAATAAGAGGTTGTTAGAAGGTGAATAAAAGCCCGTACGCTTTAGACTTTTTACGGCATCAGATAGAAGTAATAAAAAGCAATATCAAAAAACCAAAATATAGAGAACTTTTAAATCAAATATTTGAAAATAAAGATATGGTAGAACTTTTCGAAAAAGCAAAAGATAAAAAAACAAGAAATTACCAACACGGTATATTAGAAAGGACAGCATCTGTTGGGTCTTTAGCTTTATGTATGTACGATAACTACCCAACGATAGATATAGACCTTTTACTTATAGGAATAATACTATCAGGATTTAGAGACAGTTTAGGAAGACCTTTTTTTTATAAATATGTAAAAGAATATCCAGAAATAGCAGAATTACTATACAAAAAAAATAGAAAAAAACCAAAATTAGAGCATTTTTTATTTGATGAACTTTTTAAAATTGACGAAAAAGTTATTAACTTTATGAAAAAAAAGGAGGATGTGGATGGAAACTTTATTTGACAACGGTACACATAAAAACTTTTTATTAGAAGACTTTGGACACGGTGAGATGGTTCAGGCTAACGTCCATCTTATAGTTGATAGTGGAAAAGGTATGATACTTGACCCAGGAGGACATAAAGTATTTAAACATCTTCTTCAAGAGATAGGAGTTATAATAGGTGTTGATAACCTTCAATGGATATTTTTTTCACATCAAGACCCAGATATAGTTGCAGCTGCAAACGGATGGCTTATGACAACAAAGGCTAACGCTCTTGCATCTAAACTTTGGCTTAGATTTATACCTCATTTTGGAGTAGACAGGTTAGTTGCAGATAGAATAATAGGACTTGACGATGAAGGGGCAATAATAAAACTTGGTAATACTGACATTTACATACTTCCTGCTCATTGGCTTCACTCACCTGGAAATTTTCAGGTTTACGACCCAGTCTCAAAAATACTATACTCTGGAGACTTGGGAGCTTCTTTAGGGCAGGATTATATGTATGTTCAAAACTTTGAAGAACATATAAAATATATGGAAGGTTTCCACAGAAGGTACATAAACAGCGGAAGGGCATTGAAAAACTGGGCTAAAATGGTTAGACAGTTAGACATAGAGACAATAGCTCCTCAACACGGAGCAATTTTTAAAGGTAAAGATATGGTTAACAAATTTATAAACTGGGTTGAAAACTTAGAGACTGGTATTGATATAATGGACGAAGTTTACAAAATACCTACAAAAAGGCTAACGGTATAGTTGATAGAGCATTATTCTGTATTACATAGGGAAGTATTAGAATTTACGAAGGATTTAAAAGGAGGTTATTTTATAGATGCAACGGTTGGAGGAGGTGGACACTCCTACCTTATCTTGCAGCAAAATCCAAATCTGAAGCTGATAGGTATAGATAAAGATGAGTATGCTCTAAAAGTTGCAAAAGAAAAGCTCAAAGATTTTGAAGGAAGATTTACTTTAATAAAGTCTTCTTTTAAAGATATAGATAAAGTTGTAAATGATTTAAATGTAAATCCTATTGTAGGTGTTTTGTTTGACTTTGGAGTATCTCACTTTCAGCTTAAACTTCCAAGAGGTTTTTCATTTCAAAGAGAAGAACCATTAGATATGAGGATGGATACATCTTCTGAGTTAACAGCGTACTATGTTGTTAATTACTACTCAGAATCTCAGCTTTTTAACATAATATCCAAATACGGTGAAGAAAAGTTTGCAAAAAGAATAGCTAAAAATATAGTAGAGTATAGAAAAAAAAAGAAAATAGAGACGACAAAAGAGCTTGCAGACATTGTATACAAATCCTACCCTCCTAATTTAAGACATTCAAGAATACACCCTGCAACAAAAACATTCCAAGCTATAAGAATAGAGGTAAACAATGAATTAGTAGAGATAGAGGAAGCTTTAGAAAAGGCTATTCACATAATATCAAAAGGAGGAATCATAATTGCAATCTCCTTCCACTCTTTAGAAGACAGAATAGTAAAAAATACATTTAAAAAATACAAAGAGTTAAAGTTTTTGGAAATTTTGACGAAAAAACCAATAACACCAAAAGAAGACGAGATTAAAGAAAATCCGGCTTCAAGAAGTGCAAAAATGAGAGTGGCAAGGAGGATATAATGATAAGAGAGTTAATTTTAAATAAAAATGAAGTTTTAAATGATGTAAAATTAGGACTTTCAAGACATAAACTTAGCCTTATAGTTATAATGATTACTCTTTTGGCATTAGTATTATACAGCCAGCTAAATTATAAAATAGATAGGGAAATAGTCAAACTAAATGCTGAAAAAAATTATCTTATCGCAGAAAACTTTAAACTAAAAAATCAGATAACAGTCCTTTCTTCCCCTGAAAGAATAAGTAAAATTGCAAAAGAAGAAGGTGGAATGAAAAAGGTAGATTATAATCAGGTTAAGTTTATAGATGTAAATGAGTGAAAAAAAAACTTACTTTATTCTCGCGGTACTTTCTTTTTCATTTTTAATTGTATTAGGTAAGATTTTACAGATACAGGTTTTTGAGAGAGAAGAGTTTCAAAAAAGAATAGAAAGACAGTACTATCAAGAAGAAGAGATAATTTTACCAAGAGGTACTATATTTGATAGAAATGGAAAATTTATTGCTATAAGTATTCCTACATTGTCTGTTTACGTTATTCCAAAATACATTAAAGACAAAGAAAATACAGCAAAACAGCTCTCATTACTTTTAAAAATACCATATGAAGAATTAAGAAAAACTCTTTATGAAAGAAAAAACTACACTATAATCGCAACTAACGTAGATAAGTCTTTAAGACCACAACTGGAAAAAGTTAGGTTTGACCTAAAAGAATGGAACATTGGAATTTTAGATAACAGTATGAGATTTTATCCTTTTGGATTTACAGCAGGAAACGTTATAGGTTTTGTTAGTAAAAAGACTGGACTTGGACTTGAAGGAATGGAATATCAACTTAACGATTACTTAGGTGGAGGAAAAGCTAAACTTAGATTTTTAAAAGATGCAAGAGGAAATCTTATAGCAATTGAAAAAGCTGATATCCAGAAAAAAACCTACAACGCAGTATTAACTATAGATATGAACGTTCAACACATAGCGGAAGAGTCTTTAATGGAGCTAGTTCAAGAAAGGAATCCTTTAGAAGCTGCTGTTTTAATAATGAATCCCTACACTGGTGAAATACTGGCAGCTGCGTCTTACCCTAACTACGACCCTAATAACTATCAAGCTTATAAATACAGGAAAAACATCGTCTTTCAACACGCTTATGAAGTTGGTTCTGTTGCAAAACCAATATTTTTAGCAGAAGCTATAGATGAAAAAAAGGTTAATCTAAATGAGATAATAGACTGTCAAAATGGTGCAATATATGTAGATGGGGTAAGGATTAGAGACCATAAAAAATTTGGATTTTTTACTCCTGTTCAGATAATTCAGCACTCTTCTAACGTAGGAGCAATAAAGATTGCATTAAGGTTAGACTCAAAAGCTGTCTATAAAAGACTAAGGGATTTAGGGTTTGGTCAGAAAACAGGAATATTCTCGGGAGAGGCAAGCGGTTCTTTAAAAGAAGACTACAGACCAGTTAATATAGCTTACGCATCTATAGGTCAAAACTGGACTACAACTGTCTTACAGGTTGGGGTTGCCTACTCAGCTTTTGCAAATGGTGGATATTTAGTAAAACCTATGCTTCTAAAAGGTTTAACTGAAGATTCTGGCAATTACGTAAAAGTCTTTCAACCACAGGTTGTAAAAAAAGTTTTAAGTGATGAAAGTATTGAAAAATTAAAACCAATACTAAAACTTGTAGTAGAGGATGGAACAGCAAAATCTGGAAAATCAGATTTCTTCACAATTGCAGGGAAAACTGGTACAGCTCAAAAGTACGACCCTGCAATAAAAGCTTTATCTAACACAAAGTGGTACACCTGGTTTGCAGGGTTTTTCCCTGTAGAAAAACCAATGTTTACTGTTGTGGTATTTGCAAACGAACCAAAACCTAAGTTTGCCGGAGAGCACATAGGTGGAGGTGGAGTTTCTGCAACAGTTTTAAAAAATTTAGTTGACAGAATTATGTTTTACTACAAACAAAAACCTGATAAGGTCAAGAATTCAAATACTGCTTTATCTTCTGAGCAACAGAGGTAGGGATACCTAATTTTTTCAACTCTTCATCAGGAGCTTTTAAGATGTTATCAAGGGTTTTATAAGTTCTGTAAAGCATTTCTTTTCTTTTTTCTCCTATTCCTTCTATGTTGTCTAAAACGCTTTTTAGTCCTTCTTTCTCTCTTAATTTCCTGTTGTAGCTGATGGAAAACCTGTGAGCTTCGTCCCGAAGTTGAGTAAAAAGTTTTAAAAGCGGTAAATTGTCAAAAAGCTTTATCTCCCTTCCGTCATCAGTGTAAAGTATCTCTTCCTTTTTTGCTATAGAAAACACTCTTATATTTAAGCCTAACTTTTCTCTTACTTCTATTCCTTGAGAGAGCTGACCTTTTCCACCGTCTATTAAAACTAACTGGGGAGGATTTTCCATCTCTAAATATCTTTTAAATCTTCTTGTAAGGACTTCTCGTAATGAAGCATAATCATCAACTTTGTCAACTGTTTTCACTCTAAACCTTCTATATTCTCTCTTATTCATATAACCTTCTTCCCATACTACACAAGACCCAACAGTAAACTCTCCTTGTAAGTGGGATATATCAAAGCATTCTATCCTTTTTGGAAGTGGAAAGTTAAATGTTTCTTTAAAAGCAGTTTTTAGAGTCTCTAAGTCTGCTACGTTTATATTTCTATCTATAAAGTTTTTAATCTGTTGTGGAATTGTGTAATCTATTTGGACTTTTTTATTTTTACTTTGATAAAGCCACTGTTTAAAGTTTTCAATTTCTTTAATCTCTTTGTTTAGAATTATCTTCTCTGGAATGTAGTTGTTTTCATAGTAAGAAGTTAAAACAAAAACTTCACTACCTTCTTCAAAATCTTGATTGGATATCTTCAGTTCTTCTTTACCTATTATAGTATGACCTCTTACAACTATAAGAAAAACTCTTCTATCAATAAAGTAAAAAACGTCAGCTTCTTGAATAGGTATGCCTAATACTTCTTGTTTTTTAACAACAGCTTCTATGGCTTTTATCTGGTCTCTTACTATACCAGCTTTTTCAAACATAAGTTTTTGAGTGTAAATGTTTATTTTATCGTAAAGGTCGTAAAGCACATCTTTAACGTTTCCTGATAAAAATGTTTTTGCTACCTTTGCATCTTCGTTATATTCTTTTTTTGATATTTTATTTGCACAAGGTCCTGAGCATAAACCTAAATGATAGTCAAAACACACCATGTTTCTAACGGGCATGGGGTCACAGGTTCTGAGTTTGAAAAGTTTATGGATAAGGTCTTTCATGTATCTTGCTGTTTTTGCAGGTAAAAAAGGTCCAAAGTAGCTTCCTTTAATCTCTCCATATTTTCTACTTATTTTAACTGTTGGGTATTGTTCATCAGTAATAACTATCATAGGATAGCTACTTCCTGATTTTAGCCTTACGTTATACTTTGGTTTGTACTGTTTTATAAGTTCATTTTCAAGGACGAAAGCTTCATAGTCAGATTTTGTTATTATCCACTCTATCTGACTGCTTTCTGCAAATATCTTTCTCTCTTTTGGGTCTGTTTTTATCTGTTGATAATGGTTTTTTAAACGGTTTTTTATATTAACAGCTTTACCTATATAAATATACTGTTTCTTTTTATTTTTAAAAAGATAGACCCCTGACTCTTGGGGAGCGTTTTCTATAAAATCTAAAGCCCACTCATAACTCATGATAGAATAAATTATAGCATGGAAAAGAGATTTTCAATTTATTTTACTTTATGGTTTTTTGCTTTTATTTTGATAGTTTCTAACATCTGGGGTATTTCAATATTCAGCCTTGACGAAGCAAAAAATGCCTCTTGTGCAAGGGAGATGTTAGAAAGAGGGGATTTAATAGTTCCAACCTTTAACTACGAGCTTCGGACGGACAAACCTCCCCTGCATTACTACTTTATGATGATAGCCTATAAAATCTTTGGAATAAATGAATTTTCTGCAAGATTTTTTTCTTCGTTGTTTGGAAGTTTTACCGTTTTAATCACTTTCTTTTTTGCTAAAAGAGTTTTTGATGAGAAAGTAGCATTTTTAGGTTATCTAATTCTTCTATCTTCTCTACACTTTGTGTTTCAGTTTCACATGGCTGTCCCAGATCCTTTTTTAATTTTCTTTTTAACTGCAGCTATTTTTAGTTTTTATACTTTTTACAACGAAGGTAAAAATTTGTTTTTATGGCTTTTTTATATTTGTATAGGTTTTGGAATACTTTCAAAAGGTTTAGTTGCTCTTGTTCTACCTTCTTTTACAATTTTAGTTTTCTTGGTTCTAAGAAAAGATTTAGTATTTTTAAAAAGTATGAATGTTTTAAAAGGATTATTTATCATAACTTTAATATCTCTTCCGTGGTACATAGCTGTAGGTTTAAAGACAGACTGGGTTTGGGTTAAGGAATTTTTACTAAAACATAACATATCAAGATTTTCTGACTCTATGGAAGGACATGGAGGTATATTCTTAATAACTTTTCTGTTTGTTTTTGTTGGAATGCTTCCTTTTAGTGTATTTTTACCACAAACTGTAAAAGAAATTATAAAAAATAGAACAAACTCTACGGTTTTATTTCTGTCTTTATTTGTATTCATATACACGCTATTTTTCAGTATATCTAAAACGAAGCTCCCTAACTACACAGTTGTTGTCTATCCTTCGTTGGCAGTTTTGATAGGTTTTACTTTAGTTAAGCTAAGAAATTACAGATATTTTTACAGTTTAATTTTTTATTTTATCTTGACGTTGATTCTTCCTATTGCTCTTTACTTTTCCTTAAAAAATGATAGTAATCTTTACTTAGTAGCTCGATACTCATTTTTCTTCTTTATTTTAACAATTGGAGCTGTATTATCATTAATCTTTTATAAAGACGTCAAAAAGGTTATCATCTCTCTATCATTGTCCTCTATTTTGATGACTTTGGTTTTCTTCTTTGTTTTAATGCCAAGAGTAGATAAAGAATCTTCTGTAAAAATAATACTACCATACATAGACAAAAACCTGCCAATCGGCTACTACAAAAGATACAATCCTGCCTTTTCTTTTTATCTTAAAAAGAAAATAGTTAAGTTAGAGAGTCCAAAAGATGTAGAAGAGTTTATAAAGCAAGGTAAAGTTAACATACTTACAAGGGAAGAGTTTTTAGAAGAGCTAAAAGATATAAAAAATTTAAAAGTTATAGTTAAAAAGAAAGACCTTTTTGAAAATCCTACTTCTGTATTGCTAAAAAACTTTTAAGCTAACTTGGTTGTTATAATAATTTAAAAAAATTTAAAAGGAGAGTATATTGAAAGTAAGAATTGGTACAAGGAAAAGCCAACTTGCACTTTGGCAGGCAAACTACATAGCAAACTTGATTAATCAAATTCAAGGCGTAGAAGTAGAGCTTGTAAAAATTACAACCTCTGGAGATAAGATATTAGACGTTCCACTTGCAAAAATAGGAGGAAAAGGTCTATTTGTAAAAGAGATAGAAGATGCATTGTTAAAAGGAGAGATAGATATAGCAGTCCACTCTCTAAAAGATGTTCCTACACAGCTTCCAGATGGACTTGATATAGTTGCAATTACAGAAAGGGAAGACCCAAGGGATGCCTTTTTATCTGTTAAATATAAATCTTTACAAGACCTGCCTACAGGTGCAGTGGTAGGTACAAGCAGTTTAAGAAGAAAATCTCAAATTATGAAAATGAGAAATGATTTGACAATAAAAGATTTAAGAGGAAACGTTGACACAAGAATAAGAAAACTTGAAGAAGGTAGGTATGATGCCATAATCCTTGCTTACGCTGGATTAAAAAGGTTAGGACTTGACAGTAAAGTTTCCTACATCTTTTCCCCTCAAGAGATGGTTCCTGCAGTCTGTCAAGGATTTTTAGGTATTGAGGCAAGAGTTGACGACGAAAGGATAAAGAAAATATTAGAGCCAATAAACAATCAAGAAAGCTTTGTAAGAGCAACTGCAGAAAGAAGTTTCTTAAAAACATTAGAAGGAGGATGTCAAGTTCCACTTGGAGCTTACTGTGAGATTAAAGAAGGCTACATCTACATAACAGGCTTTATTGCAGATTTAGAAGGAAAAACTTTTGTAAAAGAAAGCTTATCTGAAAAGATAATAGATACAAATCAAGCAAAAGATTTAGGTCAAAAACTTGCAAACATACTACTTGAAAAAGGTGGTAAAGAAATATTAACTAAAATTTATAACTTGTGATAGAATAAATATTTAAGAAAAAAATTACGGATGTCGAAAAGTGGAAATTTATAAAATTCTAAAGTCAGAGAGGGAAAAAAGAAAACTAAGTATAGACCAGTTATCAGAAGAAGTTGAGATTCCAGTATATATATTAGAAAAGTTAGAAAATGATGAAAACTACGCAACAAAAGACCCTTACGGAAAATTATACGCAAAAAAGGTACTAAAATTCTTTAATATAGACATTCCTCAAGAAGAAAAACAGATAGTTTTAGAAGAGAGTCCTAAAATAAACTTAAAAATATTAAACCCAATAGTTAAAATTTTGCCTCATACTTTTACATTAATAATATTAACCCTCTTTATCTATGCAAACGCAAACTTCTTTTCAAAAAGTGCAGATATTACAGTAAATCAAAAGTCAGAAAAGCTCGAAAGTTCATCTAATCCTGTCGACCAAGACCAAAAAATTATAGACAGTATTACCCTTGTATCAGAAGGAGACGTGTGGATTACTATCTCTGTTGACGGAGAAAAAAGTATAATCAATCTAAAAGAAGGAGAAAGTAAAACAATTCACTTTAACAACAAAATAGTATTTGAAACTATAGGAAGTGCAGATAAGTTAAAGATAATATACGATGGAAAAGAAGTTAAAATATCAGGAAGAGAGATTGTTCACAATGTTTTTGTTGACTCAGAAGGTATTTTTTACAATGGATATAATGTTTTAAGAGGTGTTCCTAAGATTTGATTCCACCTAAAGAAGCTATAGAAAAGGCGATATCAGAAGTATCAGACAAAGTAAAAGAGAGAATCCAGCAGTTTAAAAACCTAAAACATAAATGTATTACAACTTTTGATTTTAAACCTTTTTTAGATGTACAACCCTACCAAGCTGATGTATTCTCAGAGGCTTGCTTTTGTATACTAACAGCAAACTTTAAAGCATCTGCAGGAATAAAAATTCAAGCACAAGTAGGAATAGAGGGATTTAAAAACTATCCAATTGAGAAACTTTATCAGATAATACAGTCTAACGGACATAGGTTTGCAATGCAAAGATCAGAAAGAATAGTAGCGTTAAGAGATTTAAAAGAATTTTTAGAAGATATTGTAAAAGAAAACAGTGGAAAAAAGGCAAGGGAAAAGCTTGTAGAAAAAGTCAATGGCTATGGCTACAAAGAAGCTTCCCACTTTTTAAGGAATGTAGGCTTTGACGATGTAGCTATCATAGACAGGCACATATCAAGATTTTTATTTGAGTCTGGATTAGTCCAGCCAAGAAAAACCATAACAAAAAAAGTATATTTAGAATGTGAAGAAGCTCTTGAAAAAATCTGTCAAGATTTAAATTTAACTCAGTCAGAATTAGACTTATACATTTTCTACATTAAAACAGGTAAAGTGTTAAAATGATAGATTTACTTGAAAAACTGGCAAAAGAAAACTCAATAGAGTTATCTAAACAGCAACTTGAAAAATTTGAGATTTATTTAAACATGCTTTTAAAGTGGAATAAAGCTTACAACCTAACTTCAATACGAAAAAAAGAAGATATAGTTATCAAACACTTTTTAGACAGTCTTACCTTAGTCAAACTTTTTGAGGCAAAAGGTATAGATGTATCAGGAAAAAAAGTGGCAGATTTTGGAAGTGGAGCTGGATTTCCTGGAGTACCACTTAAAATATACTATCAAGATTTAATAGACCTTTACCTGATAGAATCTATCACTAAAAAATGTATATTCTTAGAAATGTTATCAAAAGAATTAAAGTTAAAATACACTGTTTTGTGTAAAAGAGCTGAAGAAATCCAAGAAAAATTTGACATAGTTGTAAGTAGAGCAACAGGTGGAACATTTGAAGTTTTAAAAATTGGTAAAAATTTGCTTGTCGATGGTGGGATTATTGTTATAATGAAAGGTAAAGAGGTAGAAGAAGAGCTAAAACCTTTCACAACCTCTATGTTTTTCAAAGGACTTCCAGAAAGAAAATTTATCGTAATTCAAAAAGATGGAAAGGCTCAATAAATACATAGCAAAGTCTGGAATATGTTCAAGAAGAAAGGCAGACCAGCTTATCCTTGAAGGAAAAGTAAAGGTAAACGGCAAAGTCGTAAAAGATTTAGGCATTAAAATAGACCCTGAAAAAGATGTTGTAGAAGTTGAAGGAAAAGTAATAAAACCTGCCGAAAAAAAAGTATACTTGGCAATTTACAAACCAGTTGGGTATCTGTCAGCTGTAGGTAAAGATAAATTTGGAAGAAAAACATTAACAGACCTTTTAAATGAGCTTAAAATACCTTACAAACTATTTCCTGTTGGAAGACTTGATTACAACAGTGAAGGATTACTTATCCTTACAAACGATGGAGAATTTGCAAACAAAGTAGCCCACCCTAAAAATGAGATTAAAAAAGTCTATAAAGTAAAAGTAGAAGGAGAAGTTTCTTTAGAGACTTTAAAAAAGATGGAAGAAGGAACTGTTTTAGAAGATGGATTTTTCAAACCTGATAAAATAAAAGTGATAAAAAAAGAAAAAGATGGAACTTGGCTTTTAGTAGAGATACATAGTGGAAAAAAGAGAATAATAAGAAGGTTTATGGATAGTTTTGGTCATAGAGTAAAAAGGTTAATTAGAGTTAAAATAGGAAATATAGACATTGAAAATCTCAAACCTTTTGAGTATAGATACCTGTCTGAAAAGGAGATAAGGAGCATAGATGAAAAAGGAGATAGTGTTAAGCAACGGTAAATTTTTCATAAATATAGACAAAGATTTAGCTATAAGAGATTTTTACTTTCCTTATGTTGGAATGTACAACCATTTAAACTCTCAGGCAAACAGTATAGGTGTGTGGGTAAATGGAAAGTTTAAATGGATTGACAAATCTTGGCAAAAAAAGTTTGATTATAACGAGAATTCATTAGTTGCTAAACTGCAAGCAGTATCAGAAGAATTACAAGTTAGGTTAGACTTTACGACTGCTATTCATAAATACAGTGATATTCTGATTCACCAAGTAAAAATTACTAATTTATCTACAGAAAAACAAGATTTTAAAGTTTTCTTTTATCACTGTTTT
Source organism: Sulfurihydrogenibium subterraneum DSM 15120 (assembly GCF_000619805.1). Classification (NCBI taxonomy): domain Bacteria; kingdom Pseudomonadati; phylum Aquificota; class Aquificia; order Aquificales; family Hydrogenothermaceae; genus Sulfurihydrogenibium; species Sulfurihydrogenibium subterraneum. Next base: position 316,439 of record NZ_JHUV01000008.1, read on the forward strand.
AGGTTAAACGAATCAGAAATTGGTAATACCGCTTACTATGACCCAAGGTTAAAAGGATTAATCCATTATAAAGGAGCTACATACATATACATCTCTTCAGAAGGTTTAGATTACGAATATACAGTATCAAAAAAGAACCACGAAATAGGTGCATGGAAAGAAATAGAATCTGGAAATCTGTCAAAAACAAAAATAATGCAGGGAGAGATAGACAGTGCTTGGGGAGTAAAAGGACAGATTCAGCCTTTAGAGTCTAAAGAATTTTTCTACTACATTTTAGTAGGGAAAAAATACGAAGATATAGTAAACATAAAAAAGAAAGTAGAGAGGGAAGGATTAAAACATCTTCTTGAAGAAACTGATGAATACTGGAAAGGATGGATAAAAACAAAAGATAGGCTTCTTCCATCTCTATCTAAAGATTTAAAAAATCAGTACTACAGAAGCCTTTTAATAATAAGGGCACATTTTGATAACGAAGGAGCTGTTGTTGCAGCAAACGATACCTCAATATACAAATTTAATAAAGACCATTACAGTTATCTCTGGCCTAGAGATGGAGCTTTTATATGTATGACTTTGGACAATGCAGGTTATACAAGTCTAACTCAAAAGTTTTATAAGTTTTGTAAAAAGCATATAACAGAAGAAGGTTTTCTACTTCATAAATACTCACCTGATGGAACAGCAGGGTCTTCTTGGCATCCGTGGTGTGATGAAGATGAAAACTATCAGCTTCCTATTCAAGAAGATGAAACAGCTTTAGTTGTATTGGCTTTATATAACCATTATCTAAACAGCAAAGATATTGAGTTTATTGATATGATGTACAACGGCTTTGTCAGAAAAGCTGCAAACTTTATGGCAAATTACACAGACCCAGATACTAATCTACCACTTGAAAGTTATGATTTATGGGAAGAAAGAAGAGGAATTTTTACCTATACAGCTTCTACAGTTTACGCTGGTTTAGTAGCTGCATCTAAAATAGCGTCTTTAGTTGGAAATAAAGAGGAGAGTCTAATATACAAAGAAGAAGCAGAAAAAATAAGAGAAGGTATTTTAAAGTATCTTTATGACGAAGAAACAGGTAGATTTTTAAGAGGTATATACAGAGATAAAAACGGCAATCTTATAAAGGATAAAACGTTAGAAAGTAGTCTACTTTTAGTACACGAGTTTGGAATTGTTGAGCCAGAAGATTATAGAATGATAAACACTGTAAAAGCTATAGAAGAAGGACTTTGGATAAAAGATGGGATAGGAGGACTTGCAAGGTACGAAAATGATTACTACCATAGAGTTAGCGACAACGTCCCTGGAAACCCTTGGATAATTACAACCCTGTGGCTTGCAAACTGGTACACGGAAGTTGGTCTATTTGATAAAACATTTTCACTTTTAAACTGGGTTTTAAAGAGAAAAACTCAGGCTGGGCTTTTAGCAGAACAGTATAATCCTTTTACAGAAGAGCCTTTATCGGTATGCCCACTGACTTGGTCTCACTCTTCTTTCTGCTACAGTGTTCAAAAATTAAATAAAAAACTCATGCTTCAGAAAACACCTGAGTATGTAGAGTAGAAAATCTCTTTCCTATCTCACCTATAAGATGAGATCCGTAAACTACTACTAATAGCTCTCCTTTTTCGATTTTTTCTTTATTGTTCTTTATAAAGTAGCAGATGTCTTGTAAAGTATATCCCTGATTTCCTTCACTGTCTGTATCACTGTAAAACACAGCAATATCTACAAATGTATTTCTATTTCCTACATAAAGGTTTTGAGATTTCATAGATGGGTTAAACTCAGTTTTAAGCTGTAATTCAAGCTTATCTCCTACCTTTACTTCCTCTTTTATTAAGAATACAGGTTTTGTTATATACCTTGGTTCTTTTAAAACAGGTTCGTTTAAATCTGTTGTAAGGTAAATTTCTGCGTTGTTCTTATTTAAAATCAAACTATTTTCTTTAACATCTAAAACAGAAGCTCTTAAAATTCCATTTATACTTGTAGAGTATGGTAAAACTCTATGTGGGATATAATCGTTATTTAGTTTTACAGAGGAAGATAACAATCTCCATCCTATAAAATTAAACTCTTCTTCAAAACAGTTTAAACCTAAACTTTCTGCAAAAAGTCTTATCTGTTTTACAAATAAAAGCTCCTCTCTGCTTCCTGCAAGCCTTCCTTTACCAAAAGACACAAGCTCAGGATAAAAATCTAAATCTTTCCTTTGGCTAAACAAACCGTAGATACATCCACAGTAATTTTGATGATACAGCTGAGCCTCTTTAGAAAGTTTGTTCATTATTTGGGTTCCGCCATTTTTCCTAAAATCAACAGCTAAAAACTCTAAACCATACTTATTAGCAACCTTTTCTCCAACTTCTTTTAAAACATCAAAATCTTTTTTTGGGCTCATCATTAGGACAGTTGTAATTTTACTACAACCAAGGTCTTTTGCTATCTGTGCAGATTTTTCAAGTCTCAAATCGTGGCATATTGTACATCTTTCTCCTCTTTCTGGCTCATTTTCATAACCTTTTACAGCTTCCATCCATTTATCTAACTCATAATCACCTTTTATACATTCTATACCTAGTTGGTCGCAGACTCTTTTAGTTTCAATCCATCTAAGTTCAAACTCTTCCTGAGGATGAATGTTAGGGTCATAAAAGTAGCCTATAAGCTGGCTATTTGGATAATCTTCTTTTAGCTTTCTTAAAGCATAAACACTATCAACACCACAACATATATGTACAAGAATTTTTTCCATATTTATCACCTTTTAAAATTTTTATTAATTATATTTTAGGATAAATTACCCCAAATTTTTATGATAGAATTTTTTAAAAAATATGGAGGTCTTAGATGAAAAGGTTTATACTTTCTATCTTATCTTTTAGTATAGTTTCTATTGCTGGTGAACAAGCGACTTTACAAAAAAATACAGAAGTACATCACTGGAGTTATGAAGGAGAAAATGGACCAGAAAACTGGGCAAAATTAAATCCAGAATACTTTTGGTGTAGTTTAAAAAATCAATCCCCTGTGGATATTTCGGATAAATATAAAGTTCACGCAAAAATAGAAAAACTAAATATAAAATACGATAAGGCAGTTAATCCAGAAATAGTAAATAACGGTCATACCATTCAAGTAAATGTTTTAGAGGATTTTAAACTAAACATTAGAGGTAAAGAGTATCATTTAAAACAGTTTCACTTTCATACTCCAAGTGAACATACTGTAAATGGTAAGTATTATCCATTAGAAATGCATTTAGTTCATAAAGATAAAGATGGAAATATAGCAGTTATTGGGGTTTTCTTTAAAGAAGGAAAACCAAATCCAGAGTTAGATAAAGTGTTCAAAAATGCTTCAAAAGAGGAAGGTAGTAAAGTTTTTGATGGAAGTATAAATCTAAATGCCTTACTACCAGTTGTTAAAAATTACTATACATACTCAGGGTCTTTAACAACTCCTCCTTGTACAGAAGGAGTTTTATGGATTGTTTTAAAACAAACTATTACCGCCTCTAACCAACAGATAGATTTATTTAAATCTATTATGAAACATCATAATAATAGACCTACTCAACCTATAAACAGCAGGTATATTTTAGAGAATAATTAAGTATTTAAAGTATTTTTGTTAAAGTTCCCTCTATTCTTTACAAGATGCCTGCCGAGTCTTCTTGCCATTTCTTCGTCTTTTCCTGGTTCTCTTCCTGCTCTGGTTAGGTATCCACCTGCCATTAAACAGTTTGCCACTTCAAAAGCCATATCGTGATACTCTTTAAGGTTTGCTTCCCTTCCTCCACACAATCTTATTTCTGCATTTGGATTAAATAGCCTAAACAGGGCAACTATTTTCAAACACCTTAAAGGAGTTAGATTATGAGTATATCCAAGTGGTGTCCCTGGGATAGGCATTAAAAAGTTTAGAGGTATAGAATCAACGTTTAAATCTCTGTAAGTCATTGCCAAGTCTACAATATCCTCATCAGATTCTCCCATTCCAAATATTCCACCGCTACAGGTTGAAAGTCCAACCTTTTGCACTTTTTTTATTGTTTCGTACCTTTCTTTCCAAGTGTGAGTTGTTACAATATTTTTAAAGAATTTTTCCGACGTTTCAAGGTTGTGGTTTATTCTGTCAACACCAGCTTCTTTTAAAAGTTTTAAATCTTCCTCATCAACAGTACCTAAAGAACAACATACTTTAACAGGATAAGTTTTGTTTATCTCTTTAACAGCTTCTGCTATTTTTGCTACTTCTTCTTTTGTTGCCCTTCTACCACTTACCACTATACAGTATCTATTTGCATTTATCATAACTGCCTTTTCTGCACCTTCAAGCATCTGGTCTTTACTTACAAGAGAGTAAGCATTTATAGGAGTTTTAAAGTGAGAAGACTGGGCACAGAAAGAACAGTCTTCACTACAAGCTCCATTTTTTGCATTTATAAGACTACAAAACTCCATCTGATTCTTAAAAACAGCCTCTCTAACTTTAGCCGCTTCTTCAACCAAGTCCATCACATACTGGTCATCTATGGATAATATCTTTAAACCATCTTCCTTTGTTAACTTTTCACCATTTAAAACCCTTTCCGCAAGACCTTTTATAAAATTCAATTCCATCTTCTCCTCTTTGTGTTAACCATTTATTTTAAAATAGTTTACCACCTAAAAAGAAGATTTACAACATTAAAAAATTCCTGTATAATATTTCAAAGATAGTGAGTAAATTATCAGATGGAGGAAAAAGTTGGAACTTCAAACCCATGTAATTATGGCGGTTATTGTTGTAATAGCAGTACCGATACTTTTTTCAATTTTAGCTAAAAAACCTTCTTTAATTCCAACACCAATTCAAAACATATTTGAAATCTATATTCAGTTTATAGATAATTTAATAAAAGAAAATATGGGAGAAAAAGGTAGAAAGTACTTTACGCTTATAGCTGCAATTGGTTTGTTTGTATTTTTCGGAAACCTTCTTGGTATGATTCCTGGCTTTGAATCTCCGACTGCTAACTTAAATACAACTATGGCTTTGGCTTTAATGGTGTTTTTCATATACAACTTTGAAGGTATAAGAGAACAAGGTTTAAACTACTTCAAACACTTTTTAGGTCCTGTTCCTGCTATGGCTCCTGTATTTGTTATAATAGAGCTGTTAAGCCATTTAAGCAGACCTGTTACCCTTGCTTTGCGTCTTTTTGCAAACATGACAGGTGGAGAGCTTGTTAGCGTTGTTTTAATAATGCTTGTTCCATTCTTAGTTCCAATGCCTGTAATGTTAATACACCTTATTGCTGTATTTTTACAAACTTACGTTTTCGTTGTTTTAACAACTGTTTATATAGCTGGAGCTATTACTCACGTTGAACATTAATGGAGGGACTATGGTAGAAATTAAAAAGATATTGGTTAATATACAGTTTGATGGTGCGTCTCTAAAAGCTTTAGAATTGGCAAAAGATTTAGCTAAGAAGTATAATAGTCAGCTTGTAGTATTCCACGAAATAGTTGACGTTTATATGATGAAAAAAGTAGCTACGAGTTTCGGAATGCCAGTTCCTCCAGATACAGACGAAAAAAGTAAAAAAAGTGCTTTAGAAAAAATAGAAGATTTATTAGCAGATTTTAATGGAGATAAAAAGGTCATAGTTGATATATCAGGAAGAGTGAAAGATGCTTTACCTAAGTTTGTAAGCGAAGAAAAGCCAGATTTACTCATCATAACAGATGATTACGAATACATAAATAAAAAAGTCAACGTAAATACATTAATTGTAAAATAAATCACTTATAGGAGGTTGTATAAATAATGGTTAAGTTTTCAAGAGTGTTAATGCTGATGGTACTTGCAGGAACAGTCTCAGCAGCTTTTGCAGCTGAAGGAGACCCAATGGCAAGAGCTGTATTCTACGGTGCGTTGGCTATCGGTGCAGGTGTAGCTATCGGTGCAGCTGCTGGTGGAGGTGCTGCAGGTTTAGGTAATGCGATAAGAGGTGTTCTAGAAGGAATGGCAAGAAACCCAAACATGGGTCCAAAGCTCTTAACAACTATGTTTATTGGTATGGCATTAATTGAAACATTCGTTCTTTACGCATTATTAATTGCTATTATCTTCATCTTTACAGGAATATTTGACTCTAAAGCAGGGTTCTAATATAATATCTTATTCATCTAACAAGGCAGCTTATAGCTGCCTTATTTTATTTTAAGGAGGTTGTCAATATGGCAAATATGAAAGCAAAATCTCATCTTTCTAACAAAAAAAGAAAGAGAGTATCTGGATTTTTAGCAAGAATGAGAACTAAATCTGGAAGAAAAATAATAGCAAGAAGAAGGGCAAAAGGAAGAAAGCGTTTAGCTGCTTGATGGAAACGTTAAAAAAAAAGATATCCAAGATGTGTTTAAAGCTGGAAGTAAAATCAGCAATCAATACTTTTATGTAGTGTTTAAAAAAAATCAAATCGGTTATTCAAGGTTTGCTTTTGTTGCATCTAAAAAAGTTTTTAAGAAATCTACTCAAAGAAATAGGGTAAAAAGACTTTTAAGGGAAGCTGTAAGGCTTCTCTTACCTAAACTAAATCTTTTAAGTTGTGATATTATATTCGTTGGAAAAGTTGAAATACTTAATTTAAAATCTTATCAACTAAAAGAGAATTTGAAAGGTATTTTAGAAAAACTGGAAAAAGAATGTTTAGCAAACTCTTAATAAATTTAATAAAACTTTATCAAAAGTATATATCTCCGTTAAAAAAGCCATCGTGTAGATTTTACCCTTCTTGTTCTAACTACGCTATCCTTGCGATAGAAAAGTATGGTTTTTTTAAAGGTAGTTTAAAGGCTATATGGAGAGTTTTACGGTGTAATCCTTTTTCAAAAGGTGGAGTTGATTATCCTTAAAGTGAGGTGAGAAAATGCAGCAGGAAGATATGCAAAAACGAATGTTAATATTCTTTGCAGTTATATCATTTTTATTTATAAGTTTTTCTTTAGTAAGTCAATATCTTTTTCCAGAAAAGAAAAAAGAAAACGTACAGTCAGTACAAAAACAAGAAGCTACCAATCAAAATACTCCAATACATACATCGGGTAATTTTGATTTAATCCTAACTAATGAAAGGTTTAATTTAGGCAATTCCAAAAATATTAAGGTAAATACAAAGTTTGGTTATGTTGAATTTACTCCATTTGGAGGAAGGATAACTTCTGTTTACGTTGAGAAGTATAATCACGATATGATTAGTGATTTTTCAAAGAAAAATAAAGTATTTATAGGAGAGCTGATAACCTCTAATCCAGATTTAACAAAAATACTAAACTTTTCAGAGTATACAGTATCACAAAGCGATAAAACAATTACATTTAAATTAGAAAAAGAAAATGTAAGTATAGAAAAGATTTATACTATTACAGATGATGGTGTTATAAATTTATCTGTAAAAACTAAAGGTATAGAGAACACTGCTGTAGCATTACTATCAGGAATCTCTTTAAATTCTGAGGGTTCTTTTGGACACGAAGGTGCAATCATAAAAACTGATAAAGAATTAATTAAAGTAGATAAGGATTTACAACAATCTAAAGTTATAAGAGACAACATCTTGTGGGCAGGGGAAGAAAATAAATACTTTTTACAAATATTTGCTTCTAAAAATGGAACTAATACAGTTAATATAATTCCTGTAGCTAAAGATACTACAGCTGTATTAGTTAACATAAGCCCAGATTTTGAAGGTTTTATTTACAGCGGTGCTAAACTTTACTCAACCTTAGGACAGATAACGGATTACTACAAGAACCTTTGGAAAGTAGATTTAGACTTAAGAAGCAGTATAGATTTTGGATTTTTTGGAATACTTGGAAAACCTTTATTTTTACTTCTACACTTTTTCTACACTTACATCCCTAACTGGGGCGTGGCTATAATCATTCTTACTATTTTAATAAGGATACTATTCTTCCCACTGAACCACAAATCTCTAAAAGCTATGAAAAAGATGGCGGATTTAGCTCCAGAAATAGAAAAATTAAAGAAAAAGTACGCAAAAGACCCTCAAAAACTCCAAGAAGAGATAATGAAACTTTATGCAGAAGCTGGAGCAAATCCAATGAGTGGTTGCTTACCTATTCTTGTTCAAATTCCTGTATTTATAGCTTTATACAATGTGCTTATGGTTACGGTAGAGCTAAAAAATGCACCATTTATTCTCTGGATAAAAGACTTATCCGATAAAGACCCTTACTACATACTACCTATTTTAATGGGTCTATCTATGGTAGCTCAACAGTGGATAACACCTTCCTCAGATAAAAATCAAAAGATGATTATGTATATAATGGCAGGTGTGTTTACGTTTATGTTTATGAACTTTCCTGCAGGACTTGTTTTATATTGGTTTACGAATAATATATTAGGATTAATACAGAGCTTCATCATTAATAAAAATATGAAGAAATGAAAAAAGATACTATCGTAGCAAACGCAACCCCACTTATCCCATCAGCTGTAGGAATAGTTCGGATAAGTGGGGAAAACGCTCTAAAAATAGGAAATCAAATTTTTACACTACCCAAAGAAATACAAGAAAGAAAAGCTTACTTTGGAAAAATAATAGACTTAGATGGATCTGTTTTAGATGAAGGATTATTTATATACTTTAAAGCTCCTAAAAGTTTTACAGGGGAAGATGTTGTAGAAATTTATCCCCACGGAAGCGTTCCTGTTATTAAAAAAATTATAGAAAATGTTATAGCTTTGGGAGGAAGGTTAGCCAATCCCGGAGAGTTTACTTACCGTGCCTTTTTGAATGGTAAAATAGACTTAACCCAAGCAGAAGCAATAGCAGACCTTATATCTGCAAAAACAGAAAAAGCATCAAAAGCAGCTGTAAAGATACTTGAAGGTAAACTTTCAAAACAGATTAATGCTTTAAAAGAGACTTTATTAAATTTAATATCATTAATAGAGGCAGAGATAAACTTTCCAGAAGATGTCGAAGAAATAGATTCTCAGTTGATTGTAGAAAGTTTATTAAATTTAGAAAAATCGATAGATAAATTACTTGGATCTTACAAAAAAGGTAATTTAATAAAAGAAGGAATAAAACTAGCAATAGTTGGAAGACCAAACGTTGGAAAGTCTTCACTTTTTAACGCATTAGTCGGATATGAAAGGTCAATAGTATCAGAATATCAAGGGACAACCAGAGATTTTATAGAAGAAACCTTAAAGATAAAAGATATTCCTGTAATTTTACTTGATACAGCTGGTATAAGAGAAACGGCAGAGTATATAGAAAAATTAGGAATAGAAAGGTCCAAACAAAAAATAGAAGAGGCAGATATTATTCTTTTTGTTATAGATGGGTCTGAGGGTTTTACAGATGAAGATAAAAAAATATACGATGAAATTAAAAATAAAACTCATATCGTTGTAATAAACAAAGCAGATTTGATAACAAAACCACTTGATATTTTTGAAAAATCTGATATTATAATATATACTAGCACTATCACACTTCAAGGAATAAAAGATTTAGAAGAAAAAATCGTAGAAATTCTAGGAATTACAGAAACTGAAGACGAAATTTTTATTAATCTCAGACATTATACACTTTTAAAACAAGCAATAGAAAAAATAGAAAAAATATTGGTAAATATACAATTCTTAATAGAAAACAAAGAAATACTTATGTTAGATTTACAAGAAGTACTTAACTATTTAGAAGAGATAGTAGGACAGATAACTACAGAAGATGTTTTAGGTAATATTTTCAGTAAATTCTGCATAGGTAAATAAAACTAACCCAAGGAGGCATCATGGATTTAGCTACATTAACACCAGAAAAATTAAAGGAAATGACTTTAGCAGAACTTAGGAAAATCGGAGAAGAATTAGAATTAGAAAGAGTAACAGGACTAAAAAAAGAAGAACTTATACAAAAAATTTTAGAGAAGAAGGAAGAAAAAGAAGGTTTAATGAAAATAAACGGTGTTTTAGAGGTTCTTCCGGAAGGTTTTGGATTTATAAGATTTTTAGAAAATAATTACGCTCCAAGTCCTTCTGACGTTTATGTATCTCCATACCAGATAAAGAAAACAGGTTTAAAAACAGGAGACACAATAATAGGTGTAGCAAGGAATCCAAAAGAAGGGGAAAAATACAGAGCGTTAGTTAGGATAGATAAAGTCGGAGGTCTTCATCCGGATGATTTAAAGAAAAGAGTATCTTTTGATAAACTAATACCTTATCATCCTACTGAAAGATTTAACCTTGAGTATGATCCTTCTGACCTTTCAACAAGGGTCGTAAGTTTAGTTGCACCGATAGGTAAAGGTCAAAGAGGTTTAATAGTTGCACCACCGAAGGCAGGTAAAACAGTTTTAATTCAAAGACTTGCAAAAGCTATAATAAGGAATCATCCAGAAGTAGTATTAATAATACTTCTTATAGACGAAAGACCGGAAGAAGTTACAGAGATGAGAAGGATTGTTGGATCCGGAGCTGAGGTAGTTGCGTCTACTTTTGATGAACCACCAGAAAGACACATTCAAATATCTGAACTTGTAATTGAAAAAGCTAAAAGGTTAGTTGAAGAAGGTAGAGACGTTGTAATACTTCTTGATTCTATGACAAGACTTGCAAGAGCTTCTAACTCGGTTACACCACCATCTGGAAGGGTTTTATCTGGAGGTATTGAAGCAACCGCATTACAAAGACCTAAAAAGTTTTTTGGAGCAGCAAGAAACATAGAAGATGGAGGAAGTCTTACAATACTGGCAACAGCTTTAGTTGAAACAGGTTCAAGAATGGACGATGTTATATTTGAAGAGTTTAAAGGTACAGGTAATATGGAACTTTACCTTGACAGAAGACTTATGGAGAAAAGAATCTTCCCTGCTATAAATATTGCAAAATCTGGGACAAGAAAAGAAGAACTATTGGTTAAAGATTGGGAATTACAGAGACTTTGGATACTTAGAAAATTCTTATCTACTATGGACGAAGTAGAAGCTATGGAATTTTTACTCAGCAAACTATCTAAGTTTAAAACTAATGAAGAGTTTTTAAAATCTATGAACGCATAAATTTTGGTATAATATTAATTTCAAATTTTTTAGAATAGGAGGATTTAAATTGAAGAAAGGAATACATCCAGAGTTAAAATTAACAAAGTTTTCTTGTGGTTGTGGGAATGAGTTTGAAATCTATACCGTTAAAGGTGGAGTGGTTCACCTTGAAGTATGTAACAACTGTCACCCATTTTACACTGGAAAATTAAGAATTAAGCCTAAATTTTTAGAATTACAAGGACAAGTAGCAGAAAAGTAATTAATGAAAAAGAAGATATTAGACCAGATAAAAAATATTGAAGAAAAAGTTAAAAAGTTAGAACAGTTATTAACGGATCCTGAAGTTTTAAAGGATCCGTCCAAAATACAATCTATAGCAAAAGAACATAAAGACTTATCCGAGATACTATCTCTTTATAATCAGTATGAAAAGGTAAATTTTCAAATAGAAGAATTAAAACAACTTATAAACTCCACTACAGAAGATGACCTGAGAGAACTTGCAGAGTTAGAGTTAGAACAATTAAAACAAGAATTAATAGAATTAGAAAAGAAAATAGAACTATCTTTCTTACCAAAAGATCCTAACGATGAAAAAAACGTTATCTTAGAAATAAGACAAGGAACCGGTGGGGAAGAGGCTGCACTTTTTGCAGCTGAACTTTTTAGAATGTATCAAAGATATGCAGAAAGACACGGCTGGAAAACTGAAATACTAAGTATTCACCCTACTGATAGAGGTGGTATTAAAGAAGTTATAGCTCTAATAAAAGGTAAAGGAGCTTATTCAAGGTTAAAGTATGAAAGCGGTGTTCACAGAGTTCAAAGAGTTCCAGAGACAGAATCTTCTGGAAGAATACATACATCAACGGCAACGGTAGCGGTTTTACCTGAAGCAGAAGAAGTTGACATAGAGATAAAACCCGAAGATTTAAAAATAGAAACTATGAGAGCCGGAGGAGCTGGAGGACAGCACGTTAACACCACAGATTCAGCCGTAAGAATAACCCATTTACCAACGGGAATGGTTGTTCAATGTCAAGATGAAAGATCTCAACTTCAAAATAAACTAAAAGCGATGCAGATTTTAAGAGCAAAATTAAAAGATTACTACGACAGATTAGAAAGAGAAAAAATAGCTAAGGAAAGAAAAGAGCAGGTTGGAACTGGAGAGAGAAGTGAAAAAATAAGAACTTACAACTTCCCTCAAAACAGGGTAACAGACCATAGAGTAAACTACACATCTTATAGAATAAATGATATTCTTGATGGGGATTTAGACGAAATAATAGAAGTCCTAATAGCAAAAGAAAACGAAGAGAAGCTGGCAAAATTAGAAATATAAAATAAAATATAATTAAGCGCCCATAGCTCAATTGGATAGAGCATGTGACTACGGATCACAAGGTTGGGGGTTCGAGTCCCTCTGGGCGCGCTGGATTTTACATTAATACACCAAAAACTTTAATAAAAATTCATTTTTAAAAATTCACTGAGAAATAAAAAAAATGCTTTTTTAAAGAAGAAAAATTTGAAGAATTAACAATCCTTGTTGAATAATTGAAGAAAGACAAATTAAATATCATAAACTTTTGGTTATTAGAAAATGTCCCTCCCCTTTCTGGGGAGGGATTTATTTTATATTCCTTCTGGTCTTTTTACGTCGTAGAGAATGTCGTCAGTTGGATGTCTGTAAAGTGGCATATCTAAACGTTTTTCGTCTAAGTAGTGACCTATAAATCCTATAGACCTTCCAAGAACAAAGAAAGCGTTAAACGCACCTGCGTCTATCATTTTATCAATCTCTTCGTTAGAGTAGCCTATAGCCTTAAACAAGTCAACTAATAAAACACCGATAGTTCCGTCAACGTTTAATATAAGGTTTTCTTTTTTAGAAGTTGTTACTTTTTCAACTTCTAACGCATAATCTAAAAGTTCTATTTTAGGGAAGTTTCTTCTTGCATAATCTTTTAATAACTCTACCCTTTTATCAGGGTTTTTAGTAGATTTTACCCTGTGTCCTATTCCCGGTATAGGTATTTTTTCAACATTCTTCATATACTCTACAAACTCGTTTGGAGACATATTTTTCTCGTAAGCCATTTTAAAGTATTTTGCAGCTCCGTCAATAGCCCCTCCAAATCTTGGACCTATTGCAAGTATACCTGTTGCCAATGAAGACATAAGGTCTTTTCCTGCTCTTGCTGTTACTTTTACGTTATGAGCTCCTGCAACAGCTGGTCCGTGGTCTGCAACTACCCTAATAACCATATCTATAAAACCAGACGCCCAATTGGGGAATTTACGTTTAAACCATAGTAATCCTATGACATCTGCTATTGTTAAACCTTTCTCTATAACTTCACTTATAGGAACTCCACAGTAGGTAGCTTCTTCTCCTCTATCATCAGATATTGTACATATAAAGTTTGTAGGTTTTCTTACTTTTCCTTCTCTTATAGCTTTTGAAAGGTCTTCCGGTATAGGTGGAACTTCTGACTCTACGATAGGCTGGATTTTTCCTTCTCCCCTTAACATTTCATAGATTCCTTTTATTACGTGAGGAAGCTCGTTAAAGTTATTCGGAACGTGGATTCCAGCTTCTTTCATTGCTTTATTTTTAGCATCGGCTGTTTCCCTGTCAGCTCCTGCTTTAGCTCCAGCGTGTCCAAACTGAACTTCTCCTCCAAAGAATTTAGATATTGTTCCAATACACCAACCTATTACAGGCTTTGTAATAAGTCCGTTTTTAACTGCTTCTACTACTTTGTACTCAGCTTCTCCACCAACTTCTCCAAGAAGTATCATAAACTTAATTTGAGGGTTTTTCTCAAATCTTAGCATGTGGTCTAAAAAGTCTGAACCTGGGAATCTGTCTCCACCTATTGCAATACCTTCCGATACACCGTCAGCATTTCTTGCAATTATGTTAGAAAGTTCATTAAATAAACCTCCAGACCTTGTTACTAATCCAACAGAACCCGGTCTGTGGAGTTTAGATGCTATTATGTTTTCTATTGTTCCACCTGTGTTTGCTATTCTGAAAGCTCCAGGTGCAATACCACCAACAGTAGCAGGACCAATAATCCACTTACCAAGTTGTTTAGCTTTTATTCTCATATCTCTTGCATATCTTTCTGGGATACCTTCTGCAGTTATTATGATTGTTCTTATTGTAGGAATCTCAAAAGCTTCTAGTGTAACTGGATATGCTGTTCTAAAAGATGCAAAGTTTAATAAAACATCCGCTTCAGGATGTAATTTCGCAGCTTCTGTTGTAGATTTATAGATAGGTATTATTATCTCTTTTGTTCCATAAAAAAACTTCTCAAACGACCTTTCTGAAGTTGGAGCTACTATTGCTACTATACTTGGGCTTCTTCCAACTACGTAGTCATAGTCTAACATTCTTTGAATAGCGTTTGTGTTAAGGTTCCAAAAAATAGCTTTTGTGTTTCTGTCAAATAGTAAGTAATCTGGTTTGCTCATATTCTAATCCTCCTTAATTTATGCTGCTTTTTCTTCTTCTAAAGCTTTTCTTACTATATCTGTCATATGAAGTTCAGGACCATAAACCTCTATTGGTAATCCAAGTTCTTCAGCTGCCTGTTTTATTCTTTTTAAACCCAATTCGTAGTTAGGTCCGCCTCTTCTTACGTATATTCTTACTCCTACTTGTCTCATTTTTTCAGCATATTCTTTAAATGCATCTATTATTCCATCAAAAGTTTTAGCAACATCTGTAAAGTTAGCTATTGCTCCACCTATTAAAAGTATTTTAGGTTTTCCAGATGGGTGTTTATTTCTTGTCATAAGGTCTAAAACTGTTTTTACATACTCTCTTGTTTCAGTTCTTGTTGGGTTTCCTGAATATTCACCGTAGTTTGCAAGCTCATTAACGTATCCCATATCTGCTACTGTGTCAGCATAAACAACCGAAGCTCCACCACCTGCAACCAAAGTCCAGATTCTTCCTTCAGGGTTAAGTATTGTTAACTTTAAAGAAGAACCAGATTTTTCATCTAACTCTTTTATGTATTTTTCTTCCGGTGTTAAATCTCTTCCAAATCCAGATGGGAACTCAAAGTCTCCCCATTTTTTACCAGCTACAAATCCTGCAGTATCGTCAACTTTACCGACAAAGTCTAACAAGTAAGCTTTATTACCTACTAAAACCAGCGGGTTAATTTCAAAGTAAACAAAATGCAAGTCTCTAAACATTTTATAAGCTCTTATTACAAAATCTGCATATTTTTCTTTATCTTTTATCTCTTTTGGAACATTTTGTTTTATAAGTTTTTCTATCTCTTCATCCGACGCTGTAGGAGGTATTTTTACTTCTGAAACTTTATCCCAGTTTTCCTCAACGTCTATTCCACCAAAAGCGGACATGTAAACGGTATCGTAATCATCACCCATAGAGAATGCTACGTAGTACTCTTCTTCTGGTTTATGAGGAACAAAAGGTTCTATTAAAAAGTGAGTTAAATGTCCTTTTACGCCGTTAATCTCAACTTCTTCCTGCATCTTTTGTTTTATCCACTTAACCGCATCTTCGTAAGTAACGTCTCCCGGTTTGTTAACTTTAAATAAAACTAAACCTAATTTCCCTCTTTTTCCAAAAAGCATATCTGGTTTTGCAACTAAAGGAGTAGTTTTTAACCAAGGATGTTCCTCAGGGAGCTTGTCAAAATCTGTTTCAGGAGTCACTAACACAGATTTAAAATCATACTCAAAGGCATCGCCAAAGTAATCTTTCCAATTTTGATAGATAATTCTCTTTCCATCATACTCTCTTATTCCTCTTTGAGCCATACTACCCTTCCCTTCTTGCAAACCTAAAAAGTTTGCAGGCCGGAATATTTTTATTCCGCCAATAATTCCGGCAGGCGGTATTGTATAAAAATATTATAACAAATAAAAAAAATAAAATCAAACACTGTTTTATTTTAAATTTAAAAAAACGAAAAGCCCCATAAGGGGGCTTTGTTGATTATATTGAATCTATAATTCTGTTAAATGTTTGACTTGGTCTCATAGCTTTTTCTGCTTTAGCATCATCTGGGTGATAGTATCCACCTATATCTTGAGGTTTTCCTTCAGAATCAGCTATTTCTTTCAATATTTTTTCTTCATTAGCCTTTAATTCCGCAGCTACTTTTTCAAACTTAGATGCAAGTTCTTTGTCTTCTGTTTGTGCAGCAAGCTCTTCAGCCCAGTAAAGAGCAAGGTAGAAATGTGAACCTCTATTATCTAACTGACCTACTTTTCTACCGGGAGTTTTGTTATTTTCGAGATACTTTTGAATTGCTTTATCTAATGTTTCAGCAAGAACAAGTATCCTTGGATTGTCTTTTCCGTGTAAAGTTTTTAGTTGCTTATAAGCAAGTTTTAAAGATTCAACAAATGCAAGAAATTCTCCAAGGCTATCCCATCTTAAGTGTCCTTCCTTTAGAAACTGCTCTACGTGTTTAGGAGCTGATCCACCTGCTCCTGTTTCAAATACACCACCGCCATTTATTAATGGAACAATAGATAGAGATCTTGCAGATGTACCAACTTCAATTATAGGGAATAAGTCTGTTAAGTAGTCTCTTAAAACGTTTCCAGTAACTGAAATTGTGTTTAATCCAGCTCTAAATCTTTTTAAAGTAAATTTCATTGCATCAGCAGGTGCTTTAATATACCATTCAACATCAGAAAGGTCATATTTAGGTAATTCTTCTTTTACTTTTTCTATAAGTTCTCTATCGTGAGCTCTGTATTTGTCAAGCCAGAATACTATTGGTTCTCCACTTTCTTTTGCTCTGTTTACAGCTAACTTTATCCAATCTCTTATAGCAATATCTTTTGCAATACAACTTCTGTATATATCTCCTGCTTCTAACTCGTGCTCAATTAATACATTTCCTTCCTCGTCAACGATTCTAATTTTTCCATCTTCCGGAGGGAAGAATGTTTTATCGTGTGAACCGTACTCTTCTGCTCCCATAGCCATTAAACCAACGTTTGCAACACTACCAACTGTAGCAGGGTTAAACTGACCATTTGTTTTTATATCCTCAACTATTTCTTTATACATAGTTGCATAGTTTCTATCTGGAACAGTTATTACACAGTCATCTTCTTCACCACTTGGACCCCATCCTTGTAAACCATTTTTGATAATAGCTGGTATAGATGCATCTACAATTACATCGTTAGGTCTGTGAAGGTTTGTTATTCCTTTATCAGAGTCAACCATATACATTCTTGGTCTTTTTTTATATATTTCTTGAATCTCTATCTTGATAGCTTCTTGTTTATCTTCTGGTAATTTTGATAGTTTTGCTTCTAAGTCAGATAAACCGTTATTTGGATTAAATCCAATTTCTTCAAGTTCTTTTCCAAACTTTTCAAATAACTCTTTAAAGTAAACTCTTATAGCATCTCCGAACATCACTGGGTCAGAAACTTTCATCATAGTTGCTTTTAAGTGTAGTGAGAACAAAATATCATCTTCTTTTGTAACTTGAAGAACTTTTTCATAGAAGTCTCTGAGTTTTTTTCTACTCATATAAGTTCCATCAACAACATCACCTATTCCAACTTTTACACCTTCTTTTAAAACCTTTACTTCTCCGTTTTTATTCACAAACTCATATCTTATGGTTGTATCTTTTTTAATAGTTACAGACTTTTCATTTTCATAGAAATCTCCGCTAACCATATGAGCAACATGAGATTTAGAATCAGGATTTACAGCTTTCATTTTATGAGGATACTTTTTAGCAAACTCTTTAACGGATTTAGAAAGTCTTCTATCAGAGTTTCCTTGTCTTAAAACCGGGTTAACAACAGAACCGACAGCTTTCATATATCTTTCTCTTATAACTTTTTCTTCTTCGTTTTTTGGCTCTTCAGGAAAATCAGGTAAGTTGTAGCCTTGAGATTGCAACTCTTTTATTGTTGCGATAAGCTGAGGTATAGAAGCTGAGATGTTTGGTAATTTCATTATATTTGCTTCAGGTTTCCATACAAGTTCTCCTAAGTAAGAAAGTTCATCAGGTACTCTTTGATCTTCTTTTAAATATTCAGGGAATAGTGCTAATACTCTACCAGCTAATGAAATATCTCTTAACTCAATCTCAATGTCAGCCCCTTTTGTAAATGCTCTCATAATAGGGAGCAATGAATAAGTTGCTAAAGCCGGAGCTTCATCGATTTTTGTCCAAACTATTGTTGCTTTTGACATACTTAAACCTCCTGCAAAAAATTTGAATAAAAATATAACACTGTTTGATTTTAAAAGTCAAGTACATAATAACTTCTAACAAAAAATTATTTTTTCTCAAATACTTATGAAATAAAACAACTTTTTGAAGTTATTGCAAACTTAATATTTCTATCCGTTCAAAATTGGATAAAAACATTATGATATAATAGTTTAATAAACAAATTATGTAGGTTTAAGTTAAATGATTTCTAATGAGCTTTTAGATAAACTATCTCAGGTTCCAAAAAAAAGTGTTAATTTAGTGATTAAATGTAATCCTGAAAAAATGAACTTTATTTCAATGGTAATAAACGGCTACGATAGAATAGCACTACCCAGAACAAGATACGGAAAAGAAGGAATTCTGGATTTAATAACATCACCTGATTTTATAAAAGATTTATACCTTATCTTAGATGATTTAAAGAAAAACCACGACCCTACGTTAGAAATCATAGGAGATTTAGGAGACGATTGGTTAGTAGCTGTTATGTAATAGAGATTTAGTTAATCCTTCTTAAGCAATACAAATAGATAAATTAAAAAGGTTATTGCAATTAACTGAGACAATCCAGCAAAAAATAACAAATAAAGGTATCCAAACTTAGTTAAAAATCCAATAATAACATTACCTAAAAAATAGCCAAATCCAAAAACAAAATTAAAAACACCATAAGAAAAACCTCTTTTAGATATATGAGTAATATCTGCAATTGATGATCTCATTACACTTTCATGAATTGCTAAAACAGAACCGTAAAGTATGACAGACATAACAGAAAAATAAAAATACTCTTTAAAAGAAAAAACAATTAATAAAAAAGAAAAGATAGGTAAAACAGTTAAAACTTTGAATTTATAGATATCGTAAAGCTTGCCTATAATCAATGCAAAAACTAAATCAACAAACATGGCAATAATATAAAAAAACATGACTTGCGTATCATTCAAAACTCCAGAAGCTTTAAAAAAATAAGAAATAACTTGATAACTTGGGACAGAGATAATAGAGAAGAAAGAAAATAAGACATAGATATAGAATACTTTTTTAGGATGGTTTACATCGTACTCTTTCTCTGTCTTATCAGGATTTGGAATAAAACTTCTAGCTATAAATAAAGTTAACATTAATAAAAAGTAAGGAATAAACATAACTGCAAATCCTGCTTTATAATTATGGTAAATGCTATAAGATACTAAAAATATCAAAGGTCCAAGTATTGCACCGACTTGGTCTAAAGCTTCTGTAATACCGAAACCAACTCCTCTTCCTATTTTTTGAGATACAAAAGATACTATTGAATCTCTTGCAGGAGACCTTAAACCTTTTCCAATCCTTTCCAAAAGAAGAAAAAAAATAGCTAAATCTAACCTATTAACAAAAAAAAGAAGTGGAATAGAGATTAAAAGTCCATACCCTAAAAAGGTAAACAACCAGTATGCTTTTAACCTATCAATAAAAAATCCAGAAAATAATCTTAAAGAATATCCCAAAAATTCTCCTAAGCCTGAAGTAATACTAACAATAACCAAAGATGATCCCAGACTGTGTAGATAAGATCCTGTTATTCCCCTTGTCCCTTCGTATATAATATCGCCAAGTAAACTAACTACTCCCATTAAGAGTATAAATGTATAAATTTTTTTCTGTTCCATAGAAAATCTTCTCCTATGTTTATAATAAATATACTTTCAATTTTGAAAGGTGTCGTTTGAAAAGATATATTGCGCCGACATTTTTATATTTAGTTCTTATTTTTTCTATTTTGATAAACAAATACTATAACTTTTCTTTTTTAACACCTTTAGTTCTTTTATCACCTTTAATTTTCATTGATTTAAAAAGTTTAAATCTAACATCTAAATGGAGTTTTAGTTTAATCCTTATAATTCCTGTTCTATTTTTTCAAGATTTACATTCCACTTTAAATCAGCTCTCTATTGCACTTTCAGAAGAGCTTTTTTTTAGAGTTTACTTAATGAGCTTCTTCTCTAACTTTATCACTTCAATTTTATTTACAATTCCCCATATATTGTTATACGGCGATTTACATTCATTTCTTGTATTTTTTCCTTCTTTAATTTATGGGCTTGTGTATCAAAAGAGTAAATCGTTTATTTTAGTAGCTGTCTTACATTTTTTATCTAACATAATTTACAGTATATTTATATCAAACTCTGATATAATAAATCGTGGATTATAAAAAATGACAGGAGGAGTTATGGAAGAGTATAGAATTCCAGAAGGTCTTTATTATACAAAAGAGCACATATGGGTAAAAATAGATAATGACGTTGCAACAGTAGGTATAACGGATTATGGTCAGCATCAGCTTGGTGATGTTGTGTTTGTTGACTTACCAGAGTTAGAAAGAGAAGTGGAAGCAGGAGAAGTTATAGCTTCTGTTGAGTCTGTAAAAGCTGTTTCTGAAATATACTCACCAATTACAGGAAAAATAATAGCTGTAAACGAAGACCTTGCAAACGACCCGTCTGTTATAAACTCAGACCCTTACGGAGATGGTTGGATAGCAGATATTCAGATGAAAGACCCAACAGAGATAGAAGACTTAATGACAGCAGAAGATTACAAAGCATACTTAGAGGAACTTGAAAAAGAGGAAGAGCTTTGAAAACCTTTTTAATAACGGCTTTTGGAGAAGATAGACCGGGAATAGTTGCTAAGGTAAGTCAACTGCTTTACAAAAATGGATTAAACATAGAAGACTCTGCAATGACAAGACTAAATAACGAGTTTGTTATAATGCTCATCGTAAAAGGTAATATAAACTACAACACTCTCAAACAAGATTTATATACACTGGAAAAAGATAATCTTAACGTTACACTCAAAGAAATTTCAGAGTTAGCTAAAAAAAATACAGGTAGTACACAGACTTACAACATAATAGTCTATGGCTCAGACAAACCGGGTATTGTTTATAATGTTTCAAAATTACTTGCAGAAAAATCTATAAACATAGCAGATTTAAGGACAGAAAAAACAAACGACCTTTACGTTATGTTTATTCAAGCTGAAATTCCACAAGAATTAGATATAAAAGAGTTTGAAAATGAGATAGAAAATCTAAAAAATGTTTTAAATGTTGATATAGTAGTAGAAAATATAGACACGGCAAATCTATAATGGAAAAACTTCCTATCTTGCAGTATCCTGATGAAAGATTAAAGAAAAAATCTATAGAAGTTGTAGATTTTGGAAAAGAGTTTAAAGAGTTTGTAGAAAAGCTAAAATACACCATGTATAACTCACCTGGAGGAGTAGGTATAGCAGCTCCTCAAGTAAACAACCACATAAGAACGATAATAGTAGATACGTCTAAATCTACACATAAAACAAATAAAGTATCCCACGGTTTAATGGTACTGTCTAACCCAAAAATTGTTTACGGTGAAGGAGAAATAATATTTAGAGAAGGATGTATGTCTGTTCCAGACTACACGGGAAACGTAAAAAGATTTTATTACATAAAAGTAGAGGCTCTTGACGAAAACGGAAAATTAATTACATTTGATACAGAAGGGTTTGAAGCTGTAGTTATACAGCACGAGATTGACCACTTAGACGGAAAAGTTTTCATAGAAAAGGTAGTTTCACCAAAAGATATATTTAAAAGAAAAGTTTATAAATGAGGTAAGTGATATGCAAGTAAATCTAGTAGACGTTTTAGCAGTAGAACTTTTTAAACAGATGTTAGAGCTGTCAAAACAGTTAAACCAACAGATGCTTCAAACAGTACCAAACAACCAGCAAAAACAACCACCACCAAATTTAGATGGAAAAATCTCAATCTACGCCTAAAAAAGAACGAATAGATAAACTACTTGTAGATAAAGGCCTTGTAGAGAGTAGGGAAAAGGCACAAGCTCTCATTATGGCTGGTGTAGTTTTTGTAAACAATCAAAAAGTAGACAAACCCGGAACAAAGATACCAACTGATGCAAACATATACATAAAAGAAAAGATGCCTTACGTATCAAGGGGAGGCTTTAAACTTGAGAAAGGAATAAAAGTATTTAACCTTGATGTAAAAGATAAAGTATGTCTTGATATAGGATCTTCTACTGGAGGATTTACAGACTGTCTCCTTCAAAATGGTGCAAAAAAAGTTTATGCAGTAGATGTAGGTAAAAATCAGCTCCACGAAAAGTTAAAGTCAGACCCAAGGGTTGTATCAATAGAAGGGTTTAACGCAAGATATTTAACAAAAAAAGAAATTCCAGAAGAAGTAGACATACTTGTTGCAGACGTATCTTTTATCTCTCTGGCAAAAATACTTCCAAATATTTGTAATATCTTGAAAGAAGATTTTAAAGGAGTTGTTCTTTTAAAACCTCAATTTGAGCTATCTAAAAAAGAGGTAAAAGATGGGGTTGTTAAAGACCCTGTCCTACACGAAAAAGCTATAAAGTCTGTAATAGACTCCTTGTATGAAAGTTGTTATTGTGTTAAAGATTTAGACTTCTCACCTATTAAAGGACCCGAAGGAAACATTGAGTTTTTAATTTACATTGAAAGAAAAAATCAAGACTGTAAACCTGTAAACGATGAAAAAATAAAACAGGTAGTTTCACAAGCTCACAACACTCTATGATATAATTTTTTAAAACCGTAATTTAAGAGGTTGCTAATGCTTATAAAATTTTACATTAAACCAAGAAAAGGTGTTTTAGACCCACAGGGTAGAGCTGTTTCAGAGAGTTTAAAATCTCTTGGTTTTTCTGATGTCAAAGATGTAAGAGTAGGAAAGTACATAGAAGTATACATTGAAAACAAAGACAAAGGAAAAGCAGTAGAAGAAGCAAAAGAAATGGCAAAAAAAGCCTTGGTAAACGACCTTATAGAAGATTATGAATTTGAGATAGTGGAGTAGTAAGATGAAATTTGGTGTAGCTGTCTATCCTGGTTCGAACTGTGATTATGACACTTACTACGTAATAAGAGACGTAATAAAGAAAGATGTAGATTTTATAGATTACAGAGAGACAAACATTAATAAGTATGACTGTATAATAGTTCCTGGAGGGTTTTCTTTTGGAGATTACTTAAGACCGGGTGTTATAGCATCTCATACACCACTGACAAACGCTTTAAAAGATTTTGCAGAAAAAGGAAAATTTATCATTGGTATCTGCAACGGTTTTCAGATACTAACAGAAGCTCACCTTCTTCCGGGAGCTCTACTTTCTAATAACCATGGTAAATTTATCTGTAAACATCAATACTTAAGAGTTGAAAACAACAGCACACCTTTTACAAATAAATTAAACAAAGGAGAAGTTATAAAGCTTCCTATAGCACACCACGACGGAAATTACTTTATTGATGAGGAAACTCTTAAAAAGATGGAAGAAAAAGGTCAGATAATATTAAGATACTGTGATAAAGATGGCAACGTAAGTCCAGATTCAAATCCTAACGGGTCTATATCTAACATAGCCGGTGTTTGCAACGAAAAGTTTAACGTATTTGGACTTATGCCTCACCCAGAGAGAGCCTGTGAGCCAATACTTGGCTCTTCAGATGGATTAAAGATACTCTTGTCAATCATTAATTAAGGAGAGAAAAATGACAGATTTAGAAAGAAAAAAGTTAGATGGTTTAGTGGCAAGAGTGTTCACTTTAGCTTATGAGCTTGGAACAAACGTAGATGAACTTTTTAAAGAAGTAAGAAAGTTAAGATTTGAAACAAAAGACAGAGATTTAGAAGCAGCTCTCATAAATTTAGAGCATGCATTTTTTATGGTAGCCCAGTCTATAAACATCTTAAAAGAGCAAACAAGAAATGCAACAATCCCAACAAAAAAACTTGCATAATGAAGACCTAAAAGTTTACCTTAAAACTTACGAAGTTTTAGAAAACGGACAGTTAAAACCTGTAGAAGAAACCCCTACAAACCTAACTCTTATAGAGAGTGTAGATAACTTTAAAGAAAACACATTCTGGTTAAAGATTAAAAACCTATGGATTTTAGTAGGTAAAATTCCCCCTTTATCTATACAAGCCAGTGATATTATCCTGTTTAAAGAAAAAGGTAAATGGGGAATGTTTAGATTTATTGAAAAAAAGACAGATGCAGTTATCCTTTCTGACGTTAAAGGAGAAAAAAAGACAAAGGTTAAAGAAGAAAATTTTACATCTATAAACATATTAGGAAAAGTTTTAAGAATACAGGACAGAGTTTAATAATGAGAAAAGTAATTTTTTTAGTTTTAATACTTTTTCTTACAGCTTCTGGAAAGGAAAAAACTCTTCTTTTAGACAAATTCTCAAATCCTGTTCCTTTGCCTTCTGATAAGCTGATAATTTTAAACTTTATGGCATACTCTTGTGGACACTGTATGGCAGAGATACCCACTATAAAAAAAGTTTTAAAAGAAAAAGAGTTTGAAGGCAGATTTGTAGTAATTGCTTTTGCTTTAGATGGTAAAGAAAATAATTTTAAAGACAGAGATTTTCCCATTTATGCAAATAATCCTAAAAATCAGGTTATATTCCCAATATTTGGGACTCCTACCACCTACATAATTACTCCTTCAGGAAAAAAATTAGCAGTAATATACGGCGCTTTAACAGAAGAAAATATTAGAAAGTACTTAAGAGAGGCTCTATCAAAAAGTGCGTCCGGCAGGATTTGAACCTGCGACCTTCGGCCCCGGAAACCGATGCTCTATCCAGCTGAGCTACGGACGCACAAGAGAGTATAAAACTCTCATATTTATTATATCCATATCTCCTTCTTTTGGTGTCTCAAGTATAAAAGGAAGTGTTTTAAAATAATTATCGTTAAGAAAGTATTCAAATGCTTTAAGTCCTAAAAAACCTTTTCCTATATGCTGGTGTCTGTCTTTATGGGAGTTATAAGGTGCTTTTGAGTCATTACAGTGAATAACTTTTACTCTTTCTAACCCGATTAAATCTTTTAATTTAGATTTATAATCTATAAAACCTCCTTCTGTGTGGACAGGGTATCCAGCTGCAAAAATGTGGCAAGTATCTAAACATACTCCAATCTTTTCAGTAAAAAAAGGCTCTATAAGCTGTTTTACTTCTTCCAAAGTAGAACCTACCTCTCCAGATTGACCGGCTAGAGTTTCTACTAAAAAGGTTGTATTTTTCAGCTTTACCTGACTAAATATACTTTCAAAACCTTTTAAAATTCTGTTTATCCCATACTCTTTTGATTTACCTTTAGTTTTTCCAGCGTGAATAACGTAGTAATCTACATTTAACTCCTCACAAAGCTTTAACTCTTCAATTACAGAATTGATAGACTTTTTAAAAAGTTCATCATCAGAAGATGCTAAATTAAACAAGTAAGAAGCATGGACTACAACTGGATTTATTCCATAAGTATTTTTCTTTTCTAAAAAAAGTTGTTTTTCTGAGTCTTTTCTTTCAATCCAGCTCCAAGCCCTTGGAGACCTTAAGAAGAACTGAATACTTTTAGCACTCATTTCTTTTCCTCTGTCAAAAACAAGGTCTAACGATTTTGAAGATGATACATGAGTTCCTATGTTTACCATTTTAGTTTAAAAACTCCTGTTATAAAAGGATTTACTATTTTTTCTCTACCTATCGTTGTCCTATTTCCGTGTCCTGGATAAACAACAGTATCTTCTGGAAGATTCATAAGTTTTTTTAAAGATTTTTCCAGCTCAGCTCCATTTCCACCGGGAAGGTCTACCCTTCCTACACTTCCAGCAAAAAGAGTATCTCCACTTATAAGGATTTTATTTTCTTCGCCATAAAAACAGACACTACCGGGCGTATGTCCAGGTGTTTCTATAACAGACAAGCTAATACTACCGAAGGTTAAAATATCTCCTTCTTTTAAATCAAAATCAGGTTCAGGACATTTTGTAGCTTTAACTATCATAGAAAATCCTGGAAATATATCGTTATTTATCAAAAAATTATCTTTTACATTCATATAAAAAGGAATGTCTAAAACCTGCTTTAAAAAACCAACCTGTCCTACGTGGTCTAAGTGTCCGTGGGTAGCTAAAATAGATTTTACATTAAAATCTTTCACTTCTTCTAATATATCTTCACCGTCAGCTCCCGGGTCTACAATTACACAGTCCTTTGTTTTCTCATCGTATACTACAATACAATTCTCCGCCAGATGACCAACCGTAAGGACTTTCACAATCACTTTAAAAATTCTCTATCAACTAAAGAAGTTGTATAAGTTCCTTTTAAAAACTCTTTATGTTCCAGCATTTTTAGGTGGAAAGGGATAGTGGTTTTTAAGCCTTCTATCTTAAACTCGTTTAATGCTCTTTTAGCCCTTCTTATAGCTTCTTCTCTTGTTTTACCCCAAACTATAAGTTTTGCCATTAATGAATCGTAGTAAGGTGGTATTTGATATCCTTGATATATGTGAGTATCGACTCTAACTCCATAGCCACCCGGAATATATAGTTTTTCTATTTTTCCTGGAGATGGTATAAAGGTTTCAGGGTCTTCTGCATTTATTCTAAACTCTATTGCATGACCATTTATCTTTATATCATCTTGTAATAATGTTAGTTTTTGTCCATCTGCAATTTTCAGCTGCCAAGAGACAATGTCTATACCTGTAACCATTTCAGTAACAGGATGTTCTACTTGAATCCTTCCGTTCATCTCAATAAAGTAGAAGTTTTTGTTCTTATCAACTATAAATTCAACTGTACCTGCACCTGTAAACTCAACAGCTTTTGCAAATCTTACAGCTGCCTCTCCCATCTCTTTTCTTATTTTTTCATCAATAAAAGATGAAGGAGATTCCTCAATAAGTTTTTGATGTCTTCTTTGAATAGAACACTCCCTTTCTCCAAGGTGTATAATGTTTCCATACTCATCTGCAAGTATTTGAATCTCTATATGTTTAGGATTTTCTATAAATTTTTCTATATAGACTGTTTTATCTCCAAAAGCACTTTCAGCTTCTCTCTGGGCTAAAGGTAGTAATCTTGTTAGATCCTGCTCGTTATGGGCTATCCTCATACCTCTACCACCACCACCAGCAGCAGCTTTTATTAAAACTGGATAGCCTATCTTTGATGCTATCTCTAATGCATCTTTAAGATCATCTACAGGGGGGCTTCCGGGAATAATTGGAACGTTTGCTTTTTTTGCAGCTTCCCTTGCAGCTGCTTTATCTCCTGTAAGTTTTAAGGTTTTTGAAGAAGGTCCAATAAATTTTATATTACTTTTTTCACAAATAGCAGCAAAATTTGGATTTTCAGCTAAAAAGCCGTATCCGGGATAAATTGCATCTGCATGAACCAAATCAACAGCAGATAAAATAGCAGGAATATTAAGGTAACTTTGTGAAGGTTGAGGGCCTCCTATACATATAGAAATATCAGCAAGGTCTTTATGTATAGAGTTTTTATCTCCTTCTGAGTAAACCGCAATACTCTCACCACCAAGTTCCCTTATAGACCTAATTGCCCTAACAGCTATCTCACCTCTGTTTGCAATAAGGATTCTTTTTATGTTTTTCAGCAAGCTTTCTCTCCGGAAAATTTTTGTTGTATATTATATTATAAACTTTAAGCAAAAGGTACAAAAATGCAGGATAATCCACAGCAAAAAAGAGTTTTTCTCGTTCTTAGAAAAATGGTTGATGAAGGAATTATCCCTTTAGAAAAAGTCCGAGGGAATCCAAACATTAATCCCAAGAAAACATTTACTGAGGTTCTTGAATATATAATTAAAAATAATATAGCAGATGAGAACAAAATAAAAGAATTTTTTATAAAATTTCTTGGCTATAAACCTTTTGATCTTAAAGTTCACCAAATTAATATAAGCAGGGATGTTTTAGAAAAGGTATCTCCTTCTTTTATGGAAAAAAATAAAGTTGTACCGTTTAGTATGGAAAATAACATCTTAAAAGTAGCTGTTTTAAATCCAACAGATAAAGAAGCTATAAACCAAATAAAATTTTTTACGGGTGCCAAATTCATAGACGCATACGTAGCAACTCTAAGCGAAATTGAAAATCTATATAAAAGTATAATCCCATTACTTCCTGCTAAAAAAATGATAGAAGATATATCTCTTGATGTTGAAGTTAGTGAAGAACAAGAGAAAAATGAGCAAAATTTAGAAAATATCCTTTCTGAAGCAGAAGAAAGTCCTATAGTTAAACTTTCAAGAGCTATTATAGTTGATGCAATTAATTCTGGAGCTTCTGATATTCACATAGAACCGATGGAAAAGCTACTTAGGGTCAGATATAGAGTTGACGGTATTTTAAGAACTGTTAAAGAGTTTCCTCCCAGCATAAAAGATGCCTTAGCTGCCAGATATAAGATAATGTCAAACCTAGATATAGCTGAAAAAAGATTACCTCAAGATGGAAGGATAAGGATAGTTATAAACAGGAAAAAATACGATTTAAGGGTTTCTATACTTCCCACTGTTTACGGCGAAAAAATCGTTATGAGGATACAGGATGCAGAGAGTTATCTAAATGTAAAATTAGAAGATTTAGGTTTTGAGGAAGATGATTTAAAAATATTTAGAGAAGGTATTTACTCTCCATGGGGTATGGTTCTTGTCACAGGTCCAACAGGTTCAGGTAAAACAACTACTCTCTACTCTGCGCTAATGGAGAGGAATAAAGACGATGTAAACATTATGACTGCAGAAGACCCAGTCGAGGTATCTATCTTCGGCATAAATCAAGTTCATGTAAAAGAGGAAATAGGACTTACCTTTGCAGCTGCTCTAAGAGCATTTTTAAGACAAGACCCAGATATTATTCTTGTAGGTGAGATAAGGGATAGAGAAACTGCCGAAATAGCTGTAAAAGCAGCATTAACAGGACACTTGGTATTTTCTACCCTTCATACAAACGATGCTCCATCTACCATAACAAGACTTATAGACATCGGAGTAGATAGGTTTTTAGTAGCTACGGCTGTTCATACAATCGTAGCACAAAGACTTATAAGAAAGTTATGTAACAACTGTAAACAACCTGCAAACTTTCCACCAGAAGTATTAAAGAGTTTTGGATTTTCTGACGAAGATATAAAAGAAGGAAGTTTCTTTGTACATAACCCAAAGGGATGTGAAAAGTGCAACGGAACGGGTTATAAAGGAAGGACTGCCGTACATGAAATTTTAAAGTTAACAGATGATATAAGAAAACTTGTTGTAGAAGGAAAAAGTGCAGATGATATTAGGGAAAATGCAATTTCAAAGTGTAATATGAAAACTCTTTATCAGGATGGACTTATAAAAGTAAAAAAAGGGATTACAGATATAACAGAGATAGAAAGAGTACTTATGAAATAGGAGGAAGATATGAATGGCGAAGCATCAATAAAAAATATTTCAATAGATGAAATAGCAAAGGAAGCTGTATCGAGAAATGCAACGGATATTCATATAACGGCAGGTCTTCCCCCTGTAATAAGAGTTGATGGGCGGTTGATACCATTAGCAGGATATTATATGTTAACCCCAAAGGATTCACAATCATTAATATATTCCTTTATGAATGAAAAACAAAAAAGGACATTCGAAGATCAAAAAGAACTTGATTTTTCATTTGGAATTAAAGGAGTTGGTAGATTTAGGGTAAACGTATTTTATCAAAGAGGAACAGTTGCGGCTGCTTTAAGGAGAATTCCATACGAGATAAAACCCATGGAGGAACTTGGATTAATTCCTAAAGTAAAGGATCTTTGTCATTTTTCTATGGGACTTGTTTTAGTTACAGGACCCACAGGTTCTGGTAAAACAACTACATTAGCTTCTATGATAGATTATATAAATACAAACTTTCCATACCACATTATCACAATTGAAGATCCTATCGAATATATTTTTCAACATAAAAAATCTACTGTTGCACAAAGAGAAATAGGAAATGACACAGATTCTTTTGCAAGAGCTTTAAAGTATGCTCTCAGGGAAGACCCAGACGTAATTTTAGTTGGTGAGATGAGGGATTTAGAGACTATCAGGGCAGCATTAACAGCTGCAGAAACAGGACACCTTGTATTTGGAACGCTCCACACTAACACAGCTGTACAAACTATAAACAGAATAATTAACGTATTTCCAATGGAAGAACAAGATCAAGTAAGAACAGAACTTAGTTTTGTATTACAAGGTGTTATATCTCAAAGACTACTACCTAAAATAGGAGGTGGAAGGGTTTTAATTCACGAGGTTATGATACCTAACACAGCTATAAGAAACCTCATAAGAGAAAACAAAATACATCAAATATACGGATTGATGCAAACAGGTCAAGCGGAAAGTGGAATGCAAACAATGAATCAATCTATACTTAAAGCTTTGAAAAACAAGTTAATTACATTAGAAGATGCTTTTAAAATATCCCCCGATCCAGAGGAACTAAAAAGAATGATTGCAGTTGCGGGAGTTAAATGATGAGATATAAATATTTAGCGAGGGATAAATACGGAATAAAAAGAGAAGGTGAAATAGATGCAGAAAATATTAGTTCTGCAGAAGATTGGTTAAGGAAACAGGGTTTTGTTGATATTAAATTAAGTGAAAAGTCAACTAAAAGCGAGGCTCAAAAGAAGAAAAAGGATTTAGCCCTATTTAAGAAAAAAGTTAAAGAGCAAGATTTAGCCATATTTACAAGGCAGCTTGGAGCTATGATAGGTGCTGGAATTAGTATTGCACAAGCCCTTGAAATACTCTCGGAACAATTACCAAATCCGACATTAAAAGATTCTATTGCTGCAGTTAAAGATGACGTAATAACAGGGATGTCTATATCAAAAGCCATGGCAAAACATCCTAAGGTTTTTCCTCCTTTTTTAGTAAATCTTATAGCTGCAGCAGAAGAGTCTGGTAAATTAGATGAAACCCTAAAAAGAGCAACCATCTATTATGAAAAAATAGCTGCGATAAAAGGAAAAATAAAAAGTGCTTCTTGGTACCCTACAGCCGTTTTAGTTATTGCAACTATAATAGTACTTGGACTTTTAACTTTTGTAGTCCCAACATTTGCGCAAATTTATAACAGCTTTGGCGGAGAACTACCATTTTTAACACAATTGCTTATTGACATTAGTAATAATCTAAAAGAGAATATCTTATTCATTTTAGGCTTCTTAATCATATTCTTTTTAATAAATAGAATATTTTATAAAACTTATCAAGGGAAAAAGTTTTATCATAATCTTTTCCTCAAAATTCCTTTAATTGGAAAAATTCTACATAAAGGAGCTTTAGCAAAGTTTGCAAGAACTTTTGCAACATTGATAAGTGGTGGAGTTCCTATTATAAGAGCCGTAGAAATTGCATCTTCAACAGTTGGGAATACTCTTATTGAAGAATCATTAGAAAAAACAAAAAACGACATTGAAAAAGGAAAACCAATAAATCAATCTCTTGATAAGAAGTATTTTCCTCCAATGTTCATAGCTATGGCAGCTGTTGGGGAAAATACTGGTAGGTTAGATGAAATGCTTGATACTATCGCTAATTTTTATGAAGACGAAGTTGATAGGGAAGTTGATGCTTTAATATCTACATTAGAGCCAATGCTAATGGTTGTAATAGGTGGAATCGTTGGATTTATACTAATAGCTCTATATCTACCAATATTCAAGTTGGGAGAACTTATTAAGTAATTTATTGAAATAAATTCTGGCATATATTATCATGTTAAAAAATCTAAAACGGTGGTTTGTTGAAAAAAGTTGTAGTTGGACTAAGTGGTGGAGTAGACAGCTCCACCGCTGCATATATTTTAAAGCAGCAAGGATACGAAGTAATAGGTATAACGTTAAAACTGTCAGAAGTTGACCAGTGTAGTCTTGATAAACAGGTATGTTGTTCTACAAAAGATATTTTAGATGCAAAAAAAGTGGCTTCTTTTCTTGGTATTTCTCACTATGTAATAGACTGGCAAGAAATATTTAAAGAAAAAGTTATAGATTACTTTATAAAAGGATACCAATCTGGACTTACACCCAATCCCTGTAGTATATGCAACAGAGAAGTAAAAACTGGACTTTTAGCAAAGTATGCAAAGAAAATATTAAAATCTGACTTTTTTGCAACTGGACATTATGTAAAAACTGATTTTTTAGACGGAGAAAAAGTTATTAAAAGAGGTAAAGACTTATCTAAAGACCAGTCTTACTTTATGGCTCTTGTAGAAAAAGAAGTTATAGATATGCTTATTTTTCCTTTGGGAAATCTTACAAAAGAGGAAGTTAGAAAAATTGCACGTGAAAATAAAATTCCTGTAAGTCAAAAATCAGAGAGTTTTGAGATATGTTTTACAGCTGGAAAAACACCAGAAGAGTACTTTAAAAGTATAGGAGTCCCTTTAAAAACTGGTGATATAGTTCACGTATCTGGAAAAATATTAGGGAAACATAAAGGTTTAGAAGCCTACACTATTGGACAAAGAAAAGGCTTAGGAATTAGATGGAAAGAACCTCTCTATGTTATAGATAAAGACCCTATAAAAAATACAATAATAGTGGGAGAAAAGGAATATCTTTTAACAGATAGTGCTACAGCAAAAAACTTTAATTTTTTGGTTCCTATACAAAAATGGAAAAACATTACCGTCCAAGGAAGGTACAGACAAAAACCGATAGAAGTTAAAGAATACTACTTCGACGGAGATACTCTTAAAGTAATATTCAAAGAAAAACAACAAAAGATGGCTCCAGGTCAGATACTTGCTGTTTATCAAGATGATATTCTCTTAGGCGGTGGAGTTATTACATAAATTGTTCCGTATAGGACATCTTTATACTTTAATTTTTATCCTCTAAATAAAAAAATTAACATATTTTTGTTCCATTTAGGACAACAATCTGTTCAGATTTGGACATTCATTCACCCTTAAATTTACCTGTAATCTCTATATCAATATATTAATTATATTTTTTATAACTAAATATTAAAATTATGTAAAACATATTGGCATATTTTTTGATTAATAATTTACTTGAATTATAAAAAAAACATTTTGCAGGAGGTACAAAATGAACAGAAGAAAAATGATTCTGTTATCTTTTCTAAGTTCTATTCCATTATTCAGTAAAAGTAGTTTTTCCCTTCCCTCAGATATATCGCCCACCAGTGTTCAAAAAGACACAGATTTTGCAACCGTTTACCACTGTGATTTTCCTCAAGAAGCTCGATTCAACCAAATGATGAATTATATCACAAACCAACTTAATTATTTTAATGCCGATCCAACTAAAATCAAAATAATTGTAGTTTGTATAGGTCCAGGAGTAAAGTTTCTAATGAAAACACTACTTAATTCTCCTTGGGAAAAAGAAGAAATAGACACAAAAAAACACATAAGTAAAGCCAAAGATTTAACCACTTATGGTGTAGAATTCTGGATATGTAACAATACTATAAAAAACTTTAATCTAAAGAAAGAAGATTTTCCTGACTTTTGCAAAGTTGTACCTGCTGGAATTGTTGCAATTACAGAATTGCAATCAAAAGGTTTTGCTTATATAAAAGCCCAATAAAAAAATAATTGATTAGGAGGATTAGAATGAGAAAAATTGGTTTAAAATCAACAATTATTTTAGGATCGGCTATTTTGGGAATTTTTACTCAAGATTCAAGCGCTATGAGACTTACCACTTCAAGTCAAGACACTTATATGGATTTTAACTTACTGACTCAGATTTGGATCAGACATCAAGATTTATCTGATGATCAAAACAGAGCGAATTTCATTAACGCCCAAAATAAAGATGATATCTTTATAAGAAGATGGAGATTTAGAGTTTTTGGAAGCGTAAATCCTTGGTTCAAGGTAAACTTTGTCTTAAGAGAAAACGATACTTCAAGAGATCCTTATGATCAACCTTTTGGTGGTACTCCCTCAAGTAAACAAAGGAGTAATAAAGTAGAAATTCATGAATTTGACGCAATCTTCGGCTTGAATAAGTTACTGGAAATAAATAAAACTGTTAGATTTGATGTTCATTTAGGATATCCAAGGATACCTTTTGGACGTGAGCAATCAATGAGAGTTTACGACAATATAGATTTAGACAGAACATTTTCTACTTTAAGACTTACTCAGCTTGGTCTTTCGGATGTTACAGGAAGAAGTACAGGAGGTTATGTACATGTTGGAAAAACTATAGAAAAAGATATCGGCTCTTTCAAGGGATTACATTTAGATTTATTCTTAGGAGCATTTACAGGATATTCGTCTACAAAAGCTCCTTGGGAAGAAACACAAACTTCATATCTTTCAACATCAAATGACTCAAATGCTTATTGGAACTGTACATCTATTGGAGGTATGTTCAACTGTACTCTAAAACCTCAATATAAAAGCCAATTGAGAGGAAATCCAACTAACAGTCTTTTGTATACTATTAGAGGAACTTTCCAGATAGGAGATATGGAGGGAAGACCTGAAATCTTTAACTGGTTGTACAGAGAAACTTATTTAGGGAAAAGGAAAGGTTTAACTATTGGTGTTAACTACGGCTTTCAAAATAAAATATCTCAAGATAGAATAACAGATACTCAAGGTATAGAAGATACTTCTTCTAATGCAAAAGGAACTTTGGGACTAGGTTCTTCACAGATTAGAATTCCTTATTTACTTTTACCAAATCCAATTCAAAATCCTCAATTGATTGGAAATAAAGTAGATATGAGATCATACGGAATAGACCTAGGCTTTCACTACAAAAATTTATCTTTTAATACAGAATATTTAGAAGTTGATTTTAAAAATGTAGCAGTTGACCCTACTAATCTTGCCAGAAAAGAAACATTTAAAAACAAAGGATACTACTTTAAAGCAGGATACATATTCATACCAGAAAATAAAATCAATCTTTTCGAGCCTTATATAAGCTATTCTGTATACAATCCTGACATTAAAAAAGTAGGTACAAACTATTATGGAGACTTTGTAGTTTTATCATCAACCCAAAATCCAGGTGGAGTAGGTAAAATAAAAACAACAGGAATTGGTTTTAATTACTATTATAAAGATGAAAGATTTAGATGGACGTTAGAGTATACTAAAAATAAAGAATCTAATTACGACATTAAAAATGATGCAGTTACTTTAATGTTCCAATTCATTTTTTAAATAAACATAACCCTCTCCTTTTATGGAGAGGGTTTTTATCTTTAACAGCTTTCTTCTTTCTTATCTATTGGTACAGCTGGACATAGGTGAAGTTTTCTTTCCTCTCCTACAATCATGTAGTAAAGAACAGGAACGACTACTAACGTTAAAAGAGTTGAAGCTACTGTTCCAAATATTAAAGCTATTGCAAGACCGTTAAAGATAGGGTCAAATATGATAACAAACGCACCAACCACTATAGCAGCAGCAGTCAGTAGAATAGGTCTTGTCCTTACTATTCCTGCTTCTAAAAGAGCTTCTTCTAAAGAGTATCCTTCTTTTAACTTCTGTTCTGTAAATTCAACAAGGAGTATAGAGTTTCTTAGTATTATTCCAGCTAATGCTATAAATCCTATCATAGATGTCGCTGTGAAGAAAGCTCCCATCAATAAGTGTCCTGGTATTATACCAACCAATGTGAAAGGTATAGGAGACATTATTACAGCTGGCATTTTGAAAGATTTAAACCATCCAACAAGAAGGATATATAAAACAACTATAGCAACTGCAAATGCTATTCCCATATCTCTAAACGTCTCATAAGTAACTTGCCATTCTCCGTCCCATTTTACATAGTATTTATCTGTAAGCTCTGGCTGGTGAGTAAGGAGCTCTTCAACAGGTTTTCCATCTGGAGTTTTAATATTTTTTATCTTATCCCAGAGGTCTAATATAGGATAAACAGGGCTACCTAATGTGTCGTTAACGTTTGCTATAACGTAAACAACAGGTTGTAGGTTCTTTCTATAAATATCACTTTCTGTAGAAGAAGGTTTAACACTCACTAATGAACCGATTGGGATACCGCCCATAGGTGTAGGTATCTTCATAGAAAGGATATCGTCAAGGCTTTGTCTGTACTTTTCATCAAGTCTAACAACAATATGAACTTGATTTAAGTCATCTGAAGAGTGGACTAATCCAACTTTATGTCCTGCTAAGGCTATTCTTAAAGTTTTTACAATTACATCTTCAGATAAACCGTATCTTCTAACCTTTTCTCTATCTACATCAATCTGGTACTCTCTTTGTAGATAGTTTGTGTATATTCCAACATCTATAACGCCTTTAGTGTTTTCAAAAATTTTTTTAATCTCGTTTGCAACTTGAAGCTGTCCTTTATAATCTGGACCGTAAACTTCTGCTACTATTGGAGATAAAACAGGTGGTCCTGGTGGAGGTTCTACAACTGCTACATATTTAGCTCCATTTTTCTTAGCTATCTCAGCTACTTTATCCCTTATCCTTTCAGCTATCTCGTGAGATTGATCTTTTCTGTCATGTTTACCTATAAGGTTAATATGGATTTGAGCTAAGTTAGGAGCTTCCCTTAGGTAATAGTGTCTTACTAATCCGTTAAAGTCAAAAGGTGCAGGTTGTCCTACGTATATTACATAGTTTTTAACTTCGTTTGTATTCTTAATGTAATCTGCAATCTGTTTTGCAACTCTATATGTTTCTTGAAGAGGCGTTCCTTCTGGCATATCTAAGACAACCTGTAATTCACTTTTGTTATCGTAAGGGAGCATTTTAACAAGAACGGCACGGCTTACAATAAGCAATGCAGAAATAACTAAAAGCATACCTGCAAAACCTAAAAATAACCATCTTTTTACTCTACTTTGAAATAGTGGCATATAAACTGCATTGAAAAATCTTACCAAAAATCCTGCCCTTGCTTCATCTTCTTTTCCAAGAGACTCTGGGGACTCGTGATGTTCATCGTGTTTAAGCCATCTTATAGCAAGATAAGGTGTAAGTATAAATGCAAGTAGCATAGAGAAGAACATAGCAACAGAAGAGTTTATAGGTATTGGTCTCATATAAGGGCCCATAAGTCCAGTAACAAAAGCCATAGGGAGTAATGCTACTATAACTGCAAACGTTGCAAGGATTGTAGGGTTTCCAACTTCATCTGTTGCAATAACAGCAGCTTCTTCTTGTGAAACTTTTCTCATAGAGAACCATCTGTGAATGTTTTCTAAAACAACGATAGAGTTGTCTACAAGGATACCAATTGAGAATATTAAAGCGAAAAGTGTAACCCTGTTTAGAGAATAACCATACATCTCACTAAGGAAAAGAGCTATGGCTAAGGTAACAGGTATTGTTACTGCAACAATTAAAGACTCTCTAAATCCGAGAGTAACAGCTATAAGTAATACAATTGAAAAAGTAGCAATAAGTAAATGTTCTATAAGTTCGTTTGCTTTTTCAGAAGCTGTCTCTCCGTAGTTTCTTGTTATTGTAAAGTTTATGTCAGAAGGGATTACTTTTCCCTTCATTTCGTTAAGTTTTTCTATTATGTTTTCTGCAACTACTACCGCATTACTACCAGTTTTTTTAGCAACTGCTATCGTTACTGCATTTTCTAAAGATTTATCTTTATTTCCAGAAGCCTGACCATATCCAAATTGGACGTAATTTTCTATCTCACCTTCACCTTCTTCAACTTTTGCTATATCTTTTACTTTGATAGGAGCGTTGTTATAGACAGCTACTACAATATTCTCTACGTCTTCTTTTGTCTTTAAAAACTGCCCTGTCCTTACTATGTATCTGTAATTATCTTTATCAAACTCTCCAGAAGGTAAAGAGAAATTTGCGCTTTCTAAGGCTTGAACTACTTGAGGAAGCATTATGTTATAAGCATTTAGTTTAACAGGGTCAAATAAAACATCAATTTCTTTCGGTTTTGAACCTATGATTGTAGTTTCTGAAACGTTGTGAAGCTGTTTTATCTCATCTTCTATAACCTCAGCTACCCTTCTTAAATCATAAGAGGAGTATTTATCACTATGTAAGGTAATTGAAAGTATAGGAACGTCATCTATAGATTTTGGTTTTATTATAGGGTCCATTGCCCCTTTAGGCATTTTATAGTAGTTTGACATAACTTTGCTGTATAGTTTTACAAGAGAGTCTTCAGGGTTTGCACCAACTTTAAATCTAACTGTAACTATTCCAAAACCATCTCCAGCGTAAGAGTAAACGTACTCAACGTCTGGAATCTCCCACATTAACTTTTCAAGAGGTTTTACAGCTAAACTGTTTACTTCTTGAGATTTTGCTCCCGGATATGGGATCATTATATCTATCATAGGAACAACAATTTGAGGCTCTTCATCTCTTGAAGTTGTAAATACTGCAAAAAATCCAAGTAATAAAGATGCAACAACTAAAAGAGGTGTGAGTTTAGAGTTAAGAAAGTACTTTGCTACCCTTCCTGCCAGTCCGAGGTTCTCCATCTTAACCTCCTAACCTGCATCCATCACAAGCTTTTTCTGTTTGAGATGCAACAATTCTGTCTCCTGGTTTCAAGCCCGATAAAACTTCTACACTGTCTCCATAATCTTCACCTAACTTTACGTAAGTTAAACGAATTACGTTATCCTGCCCTACAACGTACACAGCTGTAAGCTGTCCCCACTTAAACACGGCAGATTTTGGTATCACAATTTTTTTAGATGCTGAGATTGGTATTAAAATTTTTCCATACATTCCAGAAGTTATAGTCTCTGAGTAAGGTATATCAAGCTTAACTTTAAAAGTCCTGTTCATCGGGTCTATGTTTGAATTTTTTTCTATAACTTTTCCTTCTACTTCTTTATCTCCAAGTTTAATTTTTAAAGTGTCTCCTACTTTTACTTTATCTAGTAAAGACTCATCTAAGTTAGCAACAAATTGGAGCTTTTTCTCTCCTATTATAAATATAGGCATTCCGGGAGCTGCCATATCTCCTTCATCATTCATCTTCTTTATAACGTATCCATCAAAAGGAGCTTTTATAACAGCATATCCTGCCATTATATCTACTTGGTTAATTTTAGCTTTTACTTGGGATTCTTTTGCCTTTAGCTGAGCAAGTTTTGCATCTACCTGCTCTACCATAGATTTGGCAGCAATCATCTTAGTTTCTATTTCTTCTAACTGTTGTTTTGAAACTGCATTTTCTTGGTAGAGATTTTTAAATCTTTCATAAGTCCTTTTTGCAAACTCGTAGTTTTCTAAAGCTGCTTTCCTTGCCGCCAACGCTTCATCTCTTGCTTTTGAAAGCTCTTCCAAACCTGCTAAAGCTTCATTTTTTTGTTGTTTTATCTCTGAATCATCAAGAACTGCTAAGGTTTGACCTGCTTTAACGTAATCACCTTCGTTTACATAGATTTTTAGAATTCTACCCATCCATTTTGTTGATACTTTTGCGTTGTTCTCTGCAGTTACCATACCATCGGCTTTGTAAATGTTAGGTACCTCTTTTTCTTCAACAGTTAAAACTGGTAGCCCGCTTACAACTTTGCCTTTTTCTGTAGCTTCTCCAGGTTCTACTCTGTGGGATAAAAATCCTCCAAGCCAAAGTATGAAAATGGCAATAGGTAATACAAAAAAGAGTATAAATTTAACTGTCTTGTTCATCGCTACTCTCCTCTTTTTTGATTTTCTTGAATTAGTAATCCTGATTGATATTTAAGCTCTAAAACCGATAACTGACAGTTATACTCTGCTTGAGCTTTATCAAACTTGATTTTATCAAACATAGTCTGTGTGTCTAAAAGGTCTATCATAGAAGCAAGCTGATTTTTATACCTTGTTTCTGTAACTTTTAAAATTTCTTCAGCATACTTTACGTTTTCTATTTCCGTTTTTAATTTTTCTTTACTTGTTAGATAATCTTTGTAAGCTTTATATACGTTGAATTTTATAAACTCTTCAAATCCTTTTTCTTGCTGTTTGTAGTGGTCATACATCTCCTTTGCACTTTTATACTTGTTAAAAGATTGAAAACCGTCAAATATTTTCCAGTTTAACGCAACTCCAGCCATCCACCACTTTCCTTCGTTCCCAAGCATCCACTTTCCATCGTTAAGTTCATATGATGCAAAAGCTCCTATAGTAGGAAGTAAGTCAGCCTTATTAAAATCTACATATTTTTGAGCCATTTTTATTTTTTCTCTTACAGATAGAAGGTCTGACCTGTTAGATAAAGCATAGTTTTGATATTCTTCAACAGGTTTCTCTATGTTTTCACAAACAAGATTTCCTACAACATCTATCTCTGATGGGTCTGCTTTATCTAACCCCATTGCTAAAAGTAGTCCTCTTTTTGCTACTAAGTAGTTGTTTTCAGCTTCCTTTATCTTTGCTGACATCTCTGACATATAGACCTTAGCTCTAAGTTCATCAGCAGGAATAGCAAGACCATTTTTTACCATTGATTGAGCTGTTTGGTAATGTTTTTCTGCATCTTTGTAAGCCTGATTTGCAAGTTTTATAGCTTCTTTTGCAAGTAGAGCACCATAGTAAGCTTTTGATATATCGTATATTGCTTTTTCTTTAGACCTTGTGTACTCGTTTTTTGCAGATTCGTAATCCCTTTTAGACATCTCTATACCAGAAGATATTTTTCCACCTGTGTAGATTGGAACTTGAAGCTCAAGCTTTGTTCTCCAGCTGTTTACCTCTGGATAGGAAGGTTTAGCAAAACTAATTCCCATACCGCTAAACATAGGATTTAAAGCAGTCATATCTACAAATTTTGAAGAAGTCATAAAATCAAGCTTTTTTTGGCTCATAGTGTTCCACATCGCATATCCGGGTTCATTTGTTCTCATAAACATTTCACTAAAAGTTAAAGATGGATACATATAACCCTTAGCAGACTGGTATGCATACTCTTTTGATTTAACCATCTTTTCTGATGCTTTTACTTCGTAGTTGTTTTGTAATCCTGTTTGAATAGCTTCTTCTAAAGATATTTCTCTGGCAAAAGATGAAGTAGTCAAAAGGGATATTATTAGCAAACCTAAACTTTTCTTTTTCCTCATTCTCTTAACCTCTTTATTAGAATATTAGAATATTAATATATTATTATACCACTATCAAATAGAACTTTTCTGATTTTTGGCATATTTTTAGCTGACTAAATCTTGCAGGTAATCTATATCAAATATCTCTATTTTTCCTCTTTCTGTATCTAAAATACCTTCTTTTTTCCATCGGCTTATAACTCTTATGGCTGTTTCTACGGTCGTTCCAGCCATCTCTGCTATATCTTGACGGGTTATAGGAGCATTTATTACAACATTATCTCCTTCTTTTTTTCCTATTTTTTCTACTAACTCTAAAATTAATGTAGCAATTCTTCCTTCTACCTTTTCTACAGCAAGACTCTTTAATCTATCGTAAGCCTCAAGGGTTTTCTTTGTAGAATCACAAGTTATTCTTACAGCTAAAGCAGGATACATTAAAAGAAGTTTTAAAAAGTCTTGGTTTGATATGTACAAAACTTTTGAATCTATTAATGTTTGAGCTGAGTAGGTACTTGCAGGCGTAGAATCTTTCATAACAAGCCAGCCAAAGCTCTCTCCTTTCGTTGCCAATCTCAAAATAACGGTTTTACCATCAGATGTCTCTTTGATTAATTTTATTATCCCATCAACAACAAAGTGTATCCCCGGCTCTTTATCTCCCTCATAAAAGATGTACTCACCTTTTTTATACTCTTTATATATAAAAAACTTTTCTATATTTTTAAGTTCTTCTTCCTTTAAGCCTGAAAAAAGTGGTATCTCCTTTAAAATACTTAATTTATCTATGTTTTTGATTTCTCTCATACTCTCACCTCTTTATCTTACTTTAGGTAAGGAACCTAAAAGGTACTTTAAGTAATTGTCGGTAAATACAAATCCTCCACCTATGTAAACACCTCTAACAGAACTGTTTAAAAGGTCTGAACCACCTACTTTTACGAAGATAGGATATTTATTAAATCTATACTCTAAACCAAAATCAAACTGTGGATTGTTAGGCTGATTTACTAAATCTTTTCTATTAAATCTGTAAACATCAGCTATGAGCTTTAGATTAGGACTTAAAACCAAATCTCCTCCTAAGTCAGCTGATGAGTCTTTTATACCAAACCTTGCCCAAAGCTGGTATTCTCCAAGGTTTAAAATCTTTCTTGCATATTGTAAATCAAAGAGTATTCCGTACTTTTTAGTAACGTATGTTGTCGTAGTCCCGTTTGCTGTTATTTCTTCTTTTTTATCTACGTATCCTTGAGAGTTAGAAAGAATTCCTACATAGTAGTATCTATCATCACCTGGTGGTATGTACTTAAAGGCAGCTCCTGCTTTAGAATCTTTGTTTCCTGTATGTTTTTCTCCTTGCATTATAACTTTAAGGTTTGATTCTTTAACAATTTTAAATGGTTCTGCAAATGACTTTACACCTTCGTTAACGTTGTTATAAAGACTGTCTTCGTTTACAAGTTTACCTAAAGTTCCTTTTCCTTCGTTAACTTTTGCAAGGATTTGGTTTAAGTTGTCTGAAGCTTTTTTTATGTTTTCTATACTTAGTTTTAAATCTTGCCTGTTTTCGCTTACAGCTTTTTCTATTTCTGTTGCTGCCTTGTCAACAGAGTCAAGGGTTTTAGGTGCTTTTTCTTTTAATGCTACTGATAAATCTTTTAGATTTGCTATTAACTTCCTTATATCTTCTCTATTTTCATCTGTTATATTTTTCGTATTTTCCAATGTTTTGTCTAAATTTTCAGCTATACTTGGTAGCTTTTGTCTAAGTTCTGCTGTTATAGCCCTAATGTTTGCTATAGCTTGTCTTACGTCTTCTTTGTTCTCTACTACGACCTCATTTGTATTATATGCAAATTTATCAAAGTCTTCTATAAGTTTTTTTAATCTTTCATCTCCTAATGCTTTGTTTAAGTTATCCATCAACTCTCCAAATTTTTTAGCTGACAACTGAACTTGGTCTATCATCTCTTCGGTAGATGCCACTTTAGTGGTATTTTCAATAACTCCTCCTGAAGCCAGCTCCCCAAAAGATGGATTACCCGGTTCTACGTAAATGTACTTATCTCCCATTAAACCGTATGTCCTTATTACAACTTTAGCATCTTTGTAAACAGGTATTTCCTGTTTAACTTTAAACTTTACCTTAACTTTTCCTTGTTCAAAGGTTATCTCTTCTACTTTTCCAGCTTTTACACCTTGAACTTGAACGTCAGCTCCTTGAGAAAGTCCTTGAGCATCTGTAAAGTAAACAAAATATTCTTTATAGTTTTGACCAAACTCTTTTCCGCTGAATTTTATTATTAAAAAGCCTAACAAACCAGCTATTACTAATACAAATATACCTACTTTTACAGAGTTATTCATTGCTATTTCTCCATTATTGTTTCTTCCACTTTCATTCCAAAGTGTCTTCCAGCTTCTTCTACGTAGCCTACTATTTCATCTCCGACCTTTAAATCTACTACCGATATAGGAGTTCCATCTGGCTTTACAACTCTTATAGTTTCTGCGTTTTGTAGGACAGCAGAGAGTTTTTTCCCTTCATATTCTGCCTCTATAAGAAGCATAGGTCTTCTTTCCACTTTTGCCCTTCCTACATAAACAACTCTTCCGTTTCCATTAAAGTCGTATATCATCACTTCTTTTCCAGAAGAAAGCTCACTTAAGTAAGCTGTTTTTCCATTTGGTATTCTGGTATACATGTGAAC
This sequence comes from Sulfurihydrogenibium subterraneum DSM 15120, assembly GCF_000619805.1. Taxonomy (NCBI): domain Bacteria; kingdom Pseudomonadati; phylum Aquificota; class Aquificia; order Aquificales; family Hydrogenothermaceae; genus Sulfurihydrogenibium; species Sulfurihydrogenibium subterraneum. Next base: position 360,474 of record NZ_JHUV01000008.1, read on the forward strand.
TGCTCCAGCATTTACTCTGAAAGGTCTTGATGCTACGTACTCTGACTCTTCCGTTTCTCCGTGGACTAAAATCATTCCTGCTGAAGAGTTGCCTACAAGCATTCCTTCACCTCTTTTGAGTAAAGATGTTGTATCTACTGCTACTCTATCACCCATACCTACAGGTTTTATGTTTACTACTTTTGCTTTTACCATGTTTAATTTTTCTGTATCTTCTTTTATAATTTTCGCTACTTTTTTTATTTCGTTCAAGTTATCTGTTTTAAGGACTACACCTCTTACACCTTTTTCAAGGATACCTACCGATGTTTTTGCTTCTTCTGCATCTTTTACTATAGAGTATATGTTGGGAGATTGTGCTATAAGGTTTTCAAGTGGGATAATAGTCCAGTCTGTAGTCTGAACTATAACTTTTTTACCACTTTTTGCCAAGTTTGCTGCTTTTTCTTCGTCTTGTTTATTTTCTATTTTTACTATAACAAAGTCTTCTGTAAGATTTCCTTCTTTATCTTGAAGTATTAGTTTTACTCTACCTAATTTTTTTATTTCGTTTGCTTTTTCTTCTTCAATAAGTATGTAATCTACACCAGATTCTATCGCAGTAGTTATTGCAGTTTTTGGTAATCCTCTTGCATCAAGAATAAACTCTTTCATATACTCTCCTCGTTGAGATTGTTTTTCTCTAATTTTACCATAAATTTAGTTATATTAAATGATTTTTTAAGGTTATTAAAATGAATGATTTAAACGTTGATAAAGTTTTTGAGATAAAACCGATTTCAGAAGACCAATCAAAAAGGGAGTTTATAAAAAAGAAAAAAACTGTTGTAAAAAAAGAAACTTTAAAAAATGAAAGTAAAGAGGAAGAAAAAAATAAAGCAGAAAAAGGACATATAGATTTATTCGCTTGATTCTACAATACTGTTGCTAATTTTTTTAATTTTTCTAACTTATCTCTTACTTGGGCTGCTTTTTCAAACTCCCAGTTTTTAGCATAATCCCACATCTGTTTTTCTAACTTTTGTATCTCTTTAAGTAAATCTTCTTCTGTAGATATGTCTTCAGGTATCTCTTGATAAAGTTCTAATATTCCAAGTTCTTCTAAAGATATTAAATCTTTTATCTCTTTTTTTACTGTTTTTGGTGTGATACCGTGTTTTTCGTTATACTCTTGCTGTAATTTTCTTCTTCTGTTTGTCTCTTCTATCGTTTCTACCATAGCAGGTGTTAGTTTGTCTGCATAGAGTATTGCTTTTCCGTTTTCGTTCCTTGCAGCTCTTCCTATTGTCTGGATAAGGGCTGTTTTTGACCTTAAAAATCCTTGCTTATCTGCATCTAAAACTGCCACTAAAGAAACTTCTGGCATATCAAGTCCTTCTCTGAGTAGGTTTACTCCTACTATAACGTCATACTTTCCTTCTCTAAACTCTTTTATTATCTTTGCTCTCTCTATAGTGTCTATCTCTGAGTGAAGATAAACAGCTTTTATATCTCTTTCTTGCAAATAATCTGCCAAATGTTCAGCCATTTTTTTTGTAAGTGTGATTACCAAGGCTCTTTCGTTTCTCTCTTTTACTTTCCATATTTCGTTTATTAAGTCATCTATCTGTCCTTCCGTTTTCTTTACTTCTATAACAGGGTCTAAAAGTCCTGTTGGTCGTATTATCTGCTCTACTATCACGCCTTTTGACCTTTCTATCTCCCACTGGGCAGGTGTTGCTGATACGTAAATAGCCTTCTGGATTTTACTAACAAACTCTTCAAACTTTAAAGGTCTGTTATCGTAAGCTGATTTCATTCTCCAACCGTATTTTACAAGGTTTTCTTTCCTTGCCAAATCTCCGTTGTACATAGCTTTTATCTGTGGAATTGTTACGTGAGATTCATCTATAATAAGTAAAAAGTCTTCTGGAAAGTAGTCTATAAGCGTGTAAGGAGGTTCTCCTGGTTTTCTACCGTCAAAATATCTTGAGTAGTTCTCTATTCCTTTACAGGTTCCAAGTTCTAACATCATTTCTATATCGTAATTTGTCCTTTGCCAAAGTCTATTTGCCTCAATCTCTTTTCCTTGTTTTCTAAACTCTTCTACTTCTATTTCTAAATCTTTCTGTATCTGCTTTATAGCCTCTATCATATCAGGTCTTGGTATTACGTAGTGGCTTGCAGGAAATATTACAGTCCTTTCTAACTTTCTTTTTACGTATCTGTTGAATATATCTATTTCGGTTATGTTTTCTATTTCATCTCCAAAAAACTCAACTCTAATAATTATATCTTCTGTGTAAGCTGGAAGTATCTCTACTGTATCGCCTTTTACTTTAAACGTTCCTCTTTTTAAAGAAAAGTCATCTCTCTGATACTGGAGCTCCACGAGTTTTCTAAGTAGGGTTTGACGGTCTATTTCCATTCCTACGTAAAGTTGAAGTCTTAATTTCTCATAAAATTCAGGGGTTCCAAGACCGTATATACAGGATACGGAAGCAACTACTATCGTATCTGGCCTTTCTATCAAACTTCTTGTTGCAGAGTGTCTAAGTCTGTCTATAGAGTCGTTAATAGCACTGTCTTTTTCTATGTAAAGGTCTTTTTGAGGAATGTATGCCTCTGGTTGATAGTAATCGTAGTAAGAGACAAAATATTCTACTGCATTATCAGGGAAAAGCTCTTTTATCTCTCTATACAGCTGTGCCGCTAAAGTTTTGTTGTGAGAAAGTATAAGGGTAGGTCTCCCATACTTTTCTATAAGGTTTGCTATCGTAAAGGTTTTTCCTGTTCCTGTAGCTCCAAGTAAAACCTGCTCATTTACACCTGACTTTAGATTTTCATACAGCTGTTTTATAGCTTTTGGTTGGTCTCCAGTAGGTTCAAAAGGTGCTTTCAGTTTAAATATTGACTTATTCATCTTTTAACTTTCCTAAAAAGTTTTCAAAAAAATTAATTTCATCGTAAATCTTATTAAAAGTTTTTGCAATTTTGTATTTTTCATCTTCGTATTCGTGGACAAGAATATTTCTTAGCTCTCTTAACTCAAACCACTTTTCTTTTGTTATTCCAAGTTCTAACTTTTCTAACTTATTTAAAATATCTACCATCGTCAAATTTTCAACATTTTCTCCCTTAATATACAGATAGCTTTTAACAAGTTTTGCTAAAGAATCCTGCAACTTTGAAAATCTATAAACTATCTGGTCTAAAATTGCTAAAAGATAATCATCTTCCAAGATTGTATCAATTTTTTCTTCATCTAAAGGTAAAAAGCCTTTATCTTTTAAAGTATTAAATGCATTTTTTAATCTATCTATATGTTTCTGAGTTTCTTGATAGGTTTGCCTATATATCAATTGAGCATTCAAATTAGTCTAACTCCCGTATTTTTTGCTTCTAAACATATAATTTCTTCACAGTCGTAAGGTCTAATAATCAAATCTATTTTTTGGTCGCCTATTTTTAGTTTTAATCTTGATAAATATTTTATTTGTTTTTCAACTATATTCTCTAAATTATGAGTTTCTATATAAATATCAATATCTCCACCTTTTCTGCTTTGGTTAGCTCTACTTCCAAAAATCCATAATCTTACATCTTTGCCAAAAATATCTAATGCAAGGTCTTTTATCGCTTGAATTTCTTCTTTTGAAAGTCTTAATTTATCTTCCATTTTTAAAACTATAACTGTTGTAAGTAGGTTAGAAGTAATCCGTGTCTTATGCCCCACTCACTTATCTTTATTGTATCTTTTTGGAACGTTTCCATTGCAACTTTAAATATAGCTATCCCTGATACAATAGCTTCAGCTCTCTTGTCTTCTATCATAGGTATAGATTTTCTCTGACTTACTGTGATTGAAGAGAGTTTCTCAAACCACTTTTTTATACTGTCGTAAGTTAAGGTTGAACCGTGGACTTTTTTTGAGTCGTACGGATATAGACTTTTTTCAAGTGCTACAACAGTTGTTATAGTACCACCAAGACCAACTAATTGATTTGCATCTTTCATCTCTTTGTAAGCAGTATCTATCTGAGCTTTTAAAAATTCTTGTAAAGAGTCCAATTCATGAGGTTTAGGTGGGTCTGATTTTATAAATCTTTCTGTAAGGTTAACTATCCCAAAAGGAAAGGATATTGCTTTTATTAATTTATCTTTTTCTCCGTAAGAAAATTCAGTACTTCCTCCACCTTGGTCAATTACTACAAATTTATCTTGAATGTTTAGAGCTTTAGATGTTGCTAAAAATGAAAGTGAAGCTTCTTCCTCTCCTGATATTACTTTTACATCTACTCCAAGCTGTTTTACTCTTTCTAAGAATTCTGGTGCGTTTTTTGCTTCTCTACAGGCTTGAGTTGCAACTGCTAATTTCTTATCTGGATGATACTCTTTTGCTATTAAAACATACTCTCTTAAAACAGATAAGGTTTCTTCCATTGCTTCTTTTTGCAGGTAGCCTGTCTCTTTTAGCTTTCTGCCAAGAGCTGTAATTCTTCCGACAGAAAAAATTTCGTTAAAACTGCCATCTCCATGAACAGCTACTATTAGCATACGGGTTGAGTATGTCCCAATATCAATGAGTACTACTATTTTAGGCTTCATCTAATATTCTCCAATACTTTACAGGCTTTTCAAATTCTATAATTTGACCTTTAATTTTCTTATCTTTTATCAGCAAAACAATTTTATCTACTATACCATTTTTATCGTAAAGAGTTATATAACTTTCAAAAATTCCCAGAAATAAAGGATGAAAATTTAAAGCTTCCTCTTTCTTTAAAATTACAGGACTTAAATAGTGATTTTCAAAGTAGTATCCAACTTTATTATAAAACTCATTTATCCTTTTTCTAAATGATAAATCACTATCTTCAACAATAATTAAAACATCAATATCAGAATATCTTGCGAAATCTCCTCTTGCTACGGAGCCGAATAAAACTACAGCTTCAAGATTATACCCGTAAGCTTTTTTTATGCTATCTAAAAGAATATCTTTTTTTTCAATAATTTTCTTCTGAAAGTAATCATTCATCACTCTATAAATACTTGACCTTCTATAGGAAGAACCTCTACATTGTTTTCAACTAAAAACTGTATAGCCTTTTCTATTTCTTCTTCACTTCCTATAAATTCAAGTTCGAGCCAACCAATTTTTTCCTGAACGTTTGCCTTTCTTATGTTTATATCTACATTAAAGTTTTTACAAACTTTGCTAAGAAGAGGCTCTTTAATTTTTTCTTCTGGATATATTAACTTCAGCTTCATAGAAGTCATGATTTTTTACCTCTTTATTTATTTCCACCTGCTATAGCTGGAATAATTGCAACCACGTCTCCATCTTTTAAAGGAGTATCTTTACCTTGTGAAAATCTTATATCTTCGTCGTTAACAAAGAAGTTTACAAACTTTCTTATTTCACCGTTTTCATCAACTAATCTTTCTTTTATTCCCGGAAACTCTTTTTCCAAAGCATCTATAAGCTGTGCTATGCTAGAAGCTTCTACTGTAACTTCCCCTTGTCCTTGTGTGATTCTTCTTAAAGCTGTTGGTATTCTTACAGTTATTGCCATACTTTCCTCCTTATTGATTTTTATTCATAACTTTTTCTTTAAATTCTATTAATGATGGTTTTATGTGAATAGGTTTTTCTAACTTTCCTTCTAAAACTTCCATCGTTTTATAGCCGTTTCCTGTAATGTAAGCAACTACAACCTCATCTTTGTCAAAAACACCTGCCTCAGCAAACTTTTTAAGAACTGCTATGGTTGTTCCACCCGCCGTTTCTGTAAATATTCCTTCTGTTTTTGCAAGTAATTTTATTCCTTCTATTATCTCTTCGTCTGTGGCTATCTGTATATCTCCACCACTTTCCTTTGCAACTTTGACAGCATAAGGACCGTCAGCTGGGTTTCCTATAGCTATAGATTTAGCTATTGTATTTGGTTTTACTGGTTTTATAAAGTCTCTTCCTTCTTTTAACGCTTGGTATATTGGACTACAACCTTCTGCCTGAGCTCCTAACATTCTTGGTGGTTTTCCTTCTACTAAACCAACTTCTATCAGCTCGTTAAATCCTTTCCATATTTTAGTATATAAAGAACCAGATGCTAAAGGTGCTATTACTGTGTCAGGAATCTTCCATCCAAGTTGCTCTGCAACTTCAAACGCAAGGGTTTTAGAACCTTCAGAGTAAAAGGGTCTTACGTTTATGTTAACAAACGCCCAACCAAATTCGTTTGCAATCTCAGAAGAAAGTCTGTTTACATCGTCATAATTACCATCAACAGCAACAACAACAGGATTAAACACAAGACTTCCTATTATCTTATTTGTTTCAAGGTTAGAAGGTATAAAAACATAACACTTCATTCCTGCAGAAGCGGCGTGGGCTGCAACAGAGTTTGCAAGGTTTCCTGTAGATGCACAGGCTGCAGTATCAAAACCAAATTCTTTTGCCTTAGACAGAGCTACTGATACAACTCTATCTTTAAAAGATAGTGTAGGATGGTTTACAGAATCATCTTTTATGTAAAGGTTGTTTAAACCTAAAACTTTTCCTAAATTTTCCGCTTTTACTAAAGGTGTAAATCCAGCAGATAGACCTACCGTCGGATTATCTACAGGTAGAAGGTCTACGTACCTCCATAGACTTTTAGGACCTTTTTCTATCTTTTCTCTTGATATATTTTTCTTTATTTCCTGATAATCGTATACTATTTCTAAAGGACCAAAACAAAACTCACAAACGTGAATGGGTTCAACCGGATAATCAGCTCCACATTCCTTACATTTAAGCCCTTTTACTTTTGCCAATTACATTGCCTCCATATTAAATTATAGGATAAAAATTTTAGCATAAATATGTTAAAATATAAATAATTTTTATCAACAGGAGGTTTTTAGTCTTGCTTACGTTCCCAGTAGAAGAAGCACTAACGTTCGACGATGTTTTACTTTTACCACAAAAATCAGATGTACTACCTCACGAGACAGATGTTAGCTCTTACTTAACACCAAATATAAAGATGAACATTCCATTAGTATCAGCCGCAATGGACACAGTTACAGAACACAGATTAGCTATAGCCTTGGCAAGAGAAGGTGGCATAGGTATAATCCACAGGAATATGTCTATCGAAGACCAGATGTATGAGGTTGAAAAGGTTAAAAAAGCAGAAAGTGGAATGATAACAGACCCTGTTACTATAAAACCAAATCAAACAGTTCAAGAAGCTCTAAACATCATGTCTATTTATAAAATATCTGGAGTTCCTGTAGTAGATGATGAAAATAAGCTTGTGGGAATACTTACAAACAGAGACCTTAGATTTATACACAAAAAAGATTATAACAAACCTGTTTATGAGTTTATGACAAAAGCTCCTCTCATAACAGCTAAAGAAGGAATATCTCTTGACGATGCAATAGAGATACTTCAAAAACACAAAGTAGAAAAGCTTCCTGTCGTGGATGATAACGGTGTTCTAAAAGGTTTAATAACAATAAAAGATATAGTAAAAAGGAAAAAGTATCCTAACGCTTGTAAAGATGCAGCTGGAAGATTAAGAGTAGGAGCTGCAGTAGGAGTTGGTCCTGACGTTATGGAAAGGGTTAAGGCATTAGTTTCTGTAAAGGTTGACGTTATAGTTGTTGATACAGCCCATGGTCATTCTGTAAGAGTATTAGAAACTGTAGAAAGAATAAAGGCAGAGTTTCCGAATCTTGACGTTATAGGTGGGAACATAGCTACAGCAGAAGCAGCAGAAGATTTAATAAAAGCAGGAGCTGATGGTGTAAAAGTAGGGATAGGACCGGGTTCTATCTGTACAACAAGGGTTGTAGCTGGTATAGGTGTTCCTCAGATTACAGCTATTGCGAAATGTTCTGAAGTAACTAAAAAGTATGGAAAGACGCTGATTGCTGACGGTGGTATTAGATACTCAGGAGATATAGTGAAAGCCATAGCAGCTGGTGCTGATACAGTAATGCTTGGAAGTCTTTTTGCTGGTACAGAAGAAGCTCCTGGAGACAGAATATTCTACCAAGGAAGGTCTTACAAAGTTTACAGAGGAATGGGTTCACTTGGCGCAATGAAAGCAAGATTTAGTAGCGATAGATACTCTCAAGAAAATGTAGAAAAGTTTGTTCCAGAAGGAATAGAAGGAAGAATACCTTTTAAAGGACCACTATCTGACGTTGTTTACCAGCTCGTTGGAGGATTAAGGTCTGGAATGGGATACACAGGTTGTAAGACAATAAAAGAACTTCAAGAAAAAACTAAATTTATAAAGATAACTAATGCTGGACTAAGAGAGTCCCATGCCCACGACATATATATAACTCAAGAAGCACCTAACTATTGGATAGATTAGGAGGACAAATAATGAAAAAAGTTAAAAATTTTAATGATTTTGATTTACTCTTAGCTCAAGAGATAACAAATTTAGACAGATTTATAGTAAAAAGCCCACTTGGAACGAACGAATTTTGGAGTGAGTGGCAGAAGAAAGCTGGAGAGATAGTAGTAACAAAAGCTGCTATAAAAAAAGCTATAAGAGTTTATGAAAAAAAACTATCACCTGGACAGATAGTTAAACTTTCTGCAATGCTTGAGTCTTTTAAAGAAATAGCCTCTTATTTAGAACTTCTCAGAGAGACTGCCTTAAAACTAAAAGGTATAGATTCAGATGGATTTAACCTTTTTGACACAATAGAAGGCGAAAACGACGAAGAAATCTAAAAGGAGGGTACGTATTTATGTTTGATAACTATCTAACGTTAAAAGATGTTGATGTATCAGGAAAAAGGGTTTTTGTAAGAGTTGATTACAACGTCCCATTAGATGAATACGGCAATATTGTTGATGACGTAAGAATAAGAGAAACTATCCCTACTATAAACTACCTTTTAGACAGAAATGCAAAAATAATCCTTGCATCTCACCTCGGAAGACCAAAAGGAAAACCAGACCCTAAATACTCTTTATATCCTGTTGCAAAAAGGTTAGAAAGACTCCTTAACAAAGAAGTTAAATTTTTACCAGACTGTATTGGAAAAGATATTGAAGAAGAAATTTTCAAAATGAAAGAAAGAGATATAATCCTTTTAGAGAACCTGAGATTTCACAAAGAAGAAGAGGCTAACGATCCAGAATTTGCTAAAAAACTTGCCTCTCTATCAGAAATCTATGTAGTAGATGCATTTGGAACTTGCCACAGAAAACACGCTTCTGTTTACGGAATAAAAGATTTTATCCAGCCTGTTGTGATGGGATTCTTACTTGAAAGAGAACTTGAGTACTTTAGAAAAGCTCTTTTAAACCCTCAAAGACCTGTAGTAGCTTTCTTAGGAGGGTCTAAAGTATCATCTAAATTAGGTGTAATAGAGTTTTTAATAGATAAGGTAGATAAGATTTTTATCGGCGGAGCTATGGCTTTTACATTTATAAAAGCGATGGGATACAATGTAGGTTCATCGTTAGTTGAAGATGATATGCTTGAAAAAGCATTAGAGATTATGGAAAAAGCAAAACAAAAAGATGTAAAGTTTTACCTACCAGTAGACTTTGTCTGTGGTCAGGCTGTTTCAGACCAAACGCCAGTTGTAGAAGTAGCATGGCAGGAAATACCAAAAGGCTGGCTTGGTCTTGATATAGGACACGCTTCTGTAATCCTTATAAAAGAAATATTAAAAGATGCCCAAACTATAGTATGGAATGGACCTATGGGAGTATTTGAAATAGATAAGTTTAAAATGGGGACATTTGAGCTTGCCCATGCAATAGCAGAATCTCCTGCTTTATCTATCGCTGGAGGTGGAGATACAGATTACGCTATACACAAAGCAGGAGTGGTAGACAAAATTGGATACCTTTCCACAGGAGGAGGAGCTTTCTTAGAACTTCTTGAAGGTAAACAGCTCCCTTGTTTACAAGCTATAACAAAAAAGGAGACGTAGTTGAATAACTTCGTACAAACTGCAAAAGAAGCAGCTTTAATAGGAGGAGGAATCCTTAAAGAAAACTTTAAAAAAGTCAAAAAATCTGACGTAGAAAATAAAGGAATAAAAGATTTTGTTACTTATGTAGATAAATTATCTGAAGAAAGAATTAGAAGCTATATACTTTCAAAGTATCCAGACCACTCTTTTTTAGGAGAAGAAGACGGAAAGTTTGGAAATAGTGATTATGTATGGGTGGTAGACCCTTTAGATGGCACAAAGAATTACATCTGTGGATTTGAGATTTTTGCTGTATCTGTTGCTTTAATACATAAAGGAGATATTATAGCCGGAAGTATTTACGTACCTATACTGGACAAACTTTACTGGGCAGGAAAAAGTGAAGGTGCTTACTTAAACGGAGAAAAGATAAAAGTATCAGATAGACCTATAGAATCAGCTGTTGTTTCAACTGGATTTCCTTTTAGAGAGATAAAAGAGTTAGACAGTTATCTGTCTATGCTAAGAGAGGCAATGATAACTTTTTCAGGTGTTAGAAGACCAGGAGCGGCTGCAGTAGATTTGGCATTAGTAGCAGAAGGAGTTTTTGACGGATTTTTCGAGATGAAACTATCAATATGGGATATAGCAGCTGGAATCCTTTTGATAAAAGAAGCAGGAGGAATATGTACAAACTTTGACGGTGGAGAAGACTTTTCGTCAGGAGATATCATAGCTGGAGGAGAAAAGATTTATAAATTTCTTTTTGATATTGTCAATAAAAAAAGAGGATAGAAATGGACTATCAAAAAGAATTACAAAAAATTAGAAAAGAGATCGATAATATAGACCAAACCATATTACAACTTCTAAATAAAAGAGCTTTACTTGCAAAACAAGTAGGAGAGATAAAGAAAAAGAACAACCTTCCTATATTCGTTCCAACAAGAGAAAAAGAAATTTTTGAAAGATTAGAAAAGTTAAATACAGGACCCCTTTCAAACGATGTAATAAAACATATCTTTAGAGAGATTATATCTGCGTGTAGAAGTGTAGAAGAAAACATAAAAGTTGCTTACCTTGGACCAAAGGCTACATTTACCCATCAAGCAAGTTTAAAGTACTTTGGAAGCAGTGTTGAACACATCCCGGTTTCAACTATAAAAGATGTCTTTGAAGAGATAGCTAAGAAAAAAGTAAACTACGGCGTTGTCCCAGTTGAAAACACGATAGAAGGTGTTGTTAACTACACCCTTGATATGTTTTTAGACTATGATTTAAAGATAATCGGAGAGGTTATATTAGAAATATCCCTTCATTTAATGAGTATAAACCCAAACATAAACGAAATCCAGAGAATATACAGCCATAAGTTTGCAATAGCAGAATGTAGAGATTGGCTACAAAAGAACATGCCTAATGCCCAAATAATAGAAGTAGAAAGTACTGCAAAAGCAGCAGAGATGGCAAGAGATGACTATGAATCTGCAGCCATAGCAAGCGAATCAGCTGCAACAGTTTACGGACTTCACATCTTAGAAAGAAAGATAGATAAACATTTATACAACTATACAAGATTTTTAATCATAGGAAATGAGATACCACAACCTACAGGAAAAGACAAAACAACCTTTATCTTTTCTGTAAAAAATCAGGTAGGAGCTCTCTACAAGGCATTAGAGCCTTTCTACAAAAATCAGATAAATATGACAAAAATTGAGTCAAGACCTTCAAAAAAAGAAGCATGGGATTACATATTCTTTACAGATATAGAAGGTCATATTGAAGATGAAAAAGTTTCTAAAACATTACAAGAGCTTAAAAACAATGTTCCATTTTTTAAAGTTTTAGGCTCTTATCCTAAAGCTCAGGATGTTTAGTTTTAAACATTAAGTAAAATCCTACTAATAAAAATAAAATATCAAAAGAAAATATAAAGTAGTATGGTATATTCCCAACTGAAGCTATAGCAGATACTATTGATGTTCCGTACCAGTATAGCACTGTAGATAAAAAGCCAGCTAAGACTATAAACTTATTTTTTCTCCATATAAAACCAACTGCAAAAACAGTTAAAACAAAAGGAGATATTACAGTTGCAAGCTTTTGATAAAATTTACTCCAAAAATAAGATGCATCGTATCCATAGTTTTGGGCTATTTTTGCAACTTTATAAAGTTGAGTGATAGATACAGGTTTTTTTTCTTTAATAAGTTTTTTTATCTTATCTGGGTCAATACTTACATATACTCTCTTTTCATCAAAATTATTCACTTTTACATCTTCTATGTACTTTACAATAATCTCTCTTCCTTTAAAAAGGATTAAGCTATTTGGCTCTACTTTAAAACTTTCAGCTTCCCATCTATTAGTAGGTAAAAAGTTATCATCCATTTTTATCAGAACTATCTCTTTCCCAACTGTTTTTTCTAAATCAAAAAAATCAAAATATATAAAATTTTTTTCATCTAATTTAAGCCAAAGATTGTAAGCTATAGCCTTTTCATCCTCTAAAGGCTGATTTTTTAGCTTTTGATAAGTTTCTATATAAATTTTGTTTGATTTAGGCATTAAGAGCTCAAGATTTAAAATCTGTAAAAAAGTTATAAAAATTGAGAAAATTATTATCCTGTTAGATATGTAGTTTATAGGTATACCGTTAAGCAGTATAGGGTAGATTTCCCTTGTTTTCACAATCTCATTTACTACAACAAAAGCAGATATTATTAAAGAAATTGGAACTATGTAATAAAAATTCTCCGGGAGTTTTGCCAAAACATAAACTAATATTAAACTAAAATCCTGAACTTTTGATTTTCTAAGAATTTCTATAAGTTCAACTAAAGCAGAAACTAAAGAGAAAGCTGGGAATATTATAAAGAAGTATACTGTAAGTTTTTGATATATATATCTATCTAATATTCTCATTTGTTCTCATTAGTAAATGAGAGCTGTTAAGAAGTAATCAAGTATCAGTATTAAAACAGAAGCAACTACCACTGCTGTCGTTGTAGACCTTCCAACTCCTTCTGCTCCTCCCCTTGTGATATATCCAAAATAAGAGGTTATAGTAGTCAGTACAGCTCCAAATACTGCTGCCTTATAAAGTCCACCAAATATATCCTTTAACTCTGTGAAATCCTTTAATTTTTCCCAATACATATACTCATTTATCCCATATATGTAAACGGAGGTAAAATAACCACCTATTACACCACTTACATAAGATAAAACAGTTAACGCAGGAACCATTACTATAGCAGCGATGAGCCTTGGAGAAACAAGATAACTAAATGGATTTACAGCCATAACTTCAAGGGCATCTATCTGCTCTGTTATTCTCATAGTACCGATATTTGCTGCAATTGCAGAACCAGACCTTGCAGTTACAAGAAGAGCAACTAAAACTGGAGAAAGCTCCCTTGCCAAAGAAAGAGAAACGAGAGCACCCATCAAATACTCTGCGTTAAATTTATGAAATGTTGGATAAGTTTCAACAACCAAAACACCACCGGTAAAAAAACCTGTTAAAATTATAAGTAAAGCGGCATTAACTCCTATATCTTCCATATATTTTAGTATATGTTTTAATTTTGGAAATCTCTTAAAAGTAGCAACTATTGTTTTTATAAAAAATAAAGTTATCTCACCTGTATGTTCAACAAACTTAGTAAAAAACATTAGAAGTCTACCCCATCTTCTTCGTATTGATTTATTTCTTCAAATTCTTCTTCTACTATATTATCACTGGTTTTAGCTAAATTTTCAAATTTTGTTATTTCTTTTACGAAGGCTAAGTTTATAACTCCTGTAGGACCATTTCTCTGTTTTGCAATTATTATCTCTGCAAGTCCTTCCTCTTGAGGAGACGGATTTTTTTTATAATACTCCGGCCTATGTATAAATAAAACAAGGTCTGCATCTTGCTCTATAGAACCGCTTTCCCTAAGGTCTGCAAGTTGTGGTCTTTTATCTGCTCTCATCTCAGCCTGACGAGAAAGCTGAGCAAGAGCTATAACGGGTATTCCAAGCTCTTTTGCTAAACCTTTTAATCCTCTTGATATTTCCGCTACTTCTTGCTGCCTATTTTCTACTCTTCTGTGAGACCTTAAAAGCTGAAGGTAGTCTATTACTATTATTTTTATATCTTTTTCTTTTTTCAGTCTCCTTGCTTTTGCCTTTAAATCTAAAATAGATAAAGATGCTGTATCGTCTATATATAGAGGAGTTTTCATTAATTTGATGGCTGATTTTGTAATACTTTCTATCTCACCATCATTTAAAAACCCAGACCTTATTTTCTTTAGTGGTATTTTTGTTTCTTCACCTAATAGCCTCATAGCAATCTGTTCTTTAGACATTTCTAATGAGAAAAAAGCAGAAGGAACATTTTCTATGATAGAAAGATGGTGAAGTATTGATAATGCAAAACTTGTTTTACCCATACCGGGTCTTGCTGCTATTATTACCAAATCTCCTGGATGAAAGCCAGTTGTGAGTCTATCTAAATCATAAAATCCTGTCGGGATACCGGTTACTACCGTTTCTTTTTTTGCAAGTTCATTTATTATTCTTAAAGTTTCTTTTAATACTTCCCCAATACTGTAATAGTATATATTTTCTTTTGATTCAGTTACCTGAAATATAATACTTTCTGCTTCTTCTAAAAGGGAGTTTATATCTGTACTTGGAGATTTTGCTTTCGTTATTATTTTTTGGGCAGATTCTATTAAAGCTCTTAAAGTAGCTTTCTCTTTGAGTATATCAATTAGTTGATAAAATATCTCTGGTGGGACAGATTCTAAAGCAAGTTCTGTGAGATACTGAAGTCCACCTACTAAGTCTAAACTACCTTTTTTTTCTAAAAATTCTTTTACTAAGATAGGTTCTATAGGTTTACTTTCGTTAAATAGATGAATTACAGCGTTAAATATTTCTTTGTGTCTTTGATTAAAAAAATCGTAAGGTTTTAACTTCGTTACAGCTGTATCTACAATCTCTGGATGTATAAACAAACTACCAAGGACAGCCCTTTCCGTAACCTCATCGTAAGGTAAGATAGGGCTGTCATTATTGGTAGCCATGATTATTCGGGTTGAACGTGAATTCTTATAGTGGCAGAAACTTCTGGATGAAGTTTAATTTGAACGTTGTAACTACCAAGGTTTCTTATAGGACTTCTAAGCATTATCTTTTTCTTATCTACTTCTAAGCCTTTTTCTGCTAACTTTTCAGCAATCTCGTTAGTTCCAACCGATCCGTACATTTTTCCAGTAACACCTATTGGTTTTTTTATTTCTATCTCTACACCATCTAATTTTTTAGCAAGTTCTAAAGCTTTTTCTTTTTCTCTCTGGAGTTTTCTTGCCTTATGATTTAGTATTTCTTGAACGTGTTTTACATACTGGTCATTTGCCGGATAAGCTAATCCTCTTGGTATAAGGTAGTTTCTTGCAAAGCCATCCTTTACTTCTATGATATCACCAAGAGTTCCCCAACCTTCTACATCTTTAGTTAAGATAACCTTCATCTTCTAACCTCCTTACACTATCACATAAGGTATTAAAGCAAGCTGTCTTGCTTTTTTGATTTCAACAGATAACTTTCTTTGATGTTTTGCACAGGTTCCGGATATTCTTCTTGGAACAATTTTACCTCTTTCTGATATAAACTCTTTCAGCATTTCAACATCTTTGTAATTTGGTTCTTTCTTTTCTGCACAGAACTTGCAGTACTTTTTTCTTTTTTGGAAAAATGGTTTGTTTTGTTGAACGTTTGCCATATTTAAATACCTCCTTTTTCAAAAATTAAAATGGTACGTCTTCATCAGAGTTTAAGTCTGTAGGCTCTACAAACTCATTATCTTCATAAGAAGACTTTTGATTTGAATCGCCTTGAGTAGGTCTTGAAAGTAAAGATACCTTCTCAGCTACTATCTTAATCTTAGACCTTTTTTCTCCTGCTTGATTTTCCCACTTGTCCTGTCTTAAGGAACCTTCTAAAAAGATCTGGTTTCCTCTGGATAACTGTTTTCCAAGTCTTTCTGCTAACGATCCAAAAGTTTCGATATCAAAAAAATATGTTTCCTCTTGCCAGTTTCCACCTTTATCTTTAAATCTTCTATTAACAGCTAAAGAAAAGCTGGTTATTTGCATTCCACTCGGAAGGTACCTTATTTCAGGGTCTCTTGTTAACCTACCTATTAGCAAAACTTTATTAAGCATAATTATGCTACCTCTTTTTTATCCTCTTTAACTTGGATTTTCATGTTTAAAAATCTTATGACTTCTTCAGTGATTCTTAAGTTATACTCAAGGATTCCAGCAAGTTTACTGTTGTCTGTTTTGTAGTTAATCAAGTAATAGTACCCAGAATTAAACTTTTGAATAGGGTAAGCAAGGTTTCTTCTGCCCCACTTTTCTAAGTTGTAAATCTCTCCCTGATTTTCTTTAATCAGGTTTTGGATTGCTTCTACTCTAGCGTTCAACTCTTCTTCTGAAAGAGTTGGTTTCAAAACGCACACAAGCTCATAATGTCTCATACACATACCTCCTTCTGGATGATTTTTATAAAATCAGCCTTCCCGTTTTACGGAAAAGCAAGGCTTAAATTACGCTCTTATTACAGCTGTTCATAGATTTTTCTATTCCATATTTTAACACATTTAATATACATTCAGTAGCAGCAGTTATAACTTTATCTACTATAAACTTTTCTTCTTTTGTAAAAGGGGATAGAACGTAATCAGATACTTCTTCTTTTTTAGCTGGTCTTCCTATTCCTATTCTCAACCTTGGGAATTCTTCCGTTTTTATCATACTTATAATAGATTTTAACCCGTTATGCCCGCCGCTTGAACCTTTTGTTCTTACCTTTATAGTACCTAAATTCAAATCAAGGTCATCGTAAACTACAAGTATTTCATTTGGTTTTAAATTGTAATCCTCTAATATGTTTAAAACAGCATTTCCACTTAAATTCATATACGTTTGAGGCTTTGCAACTATAACATCATAATCTGGACATTCGTATATGTGAGAAAATGCTTTTTCTTTATATTTGTTATTGCATTTTAAGACTTTTGCCATAGCGTCGGCAACCATAAAACCGACGTTATGGCGTGTATCTTTATACTTTTGTCCTGGATTTCCAAGTCCTATAACAGCTTTAATCAATTAAGCAGATGCCCCTTCTGTAGTTTCCTCGGCTACTTCTTCTTCAGGCTCAGCCACTACAGCTAAAACTTCTTCTCCATGAGTCATTATTTTAACGCCTTCTGGAGGAGTTATATCTCTAACGTGTAAAACATTTCCTAAATCAAGGTTTGATACATCTACAACTATTTTTTCTGGAATATTCTTAGGTTCTGTCCTAACAACTATAGAGTGTAGATGAGCTTCAAATATTCCACCTTTTTCTACACCTTTTGCTTTACCTACAAACTCTACAGGAACTTCTATATCAAACTCAACTCCGGAAGTGACTTCATAAAGGTCAACGTGAATAGGTTCGTCTCCTAAGTAGTTGTACTGGATATCTTTTAATACACATAATTTTGGTTCTGGGTCTCCTTCTACTAAAAGGTTAATGAGAAAGTTTCCGTGAGGTCTGCTTAAAAGTGCTTTTTTCTGTATATATACAGACAAGTTAGGGTGCCCTTTTCCGTAAACTTCTGCAGGTATTAACCCTTTCATTCTGTTTTGTTTAACTTCTGATTTTGTTCCTTTTTTTCTTGGT
Organism: Sulfurihydrogenibium subterraneum DSM 15120; assembly: GCF_000619805.1. Taxonomy (NCBI): domain Bacteria; kingdom Pseudomonadati; phylum Aquificota; class Aquificia; order Aquificales; family Hydrogenothermaceae; genus Sulfurihydrogenibium; species Sulfurihydrogenibium subterraneum. The sequence continues at coordinate 378,138 of NZ_JHUV01000008.1, forward strand.
AATGCCTTCCATTCTATCGTTTGAATCATCTAAACATCCTCCTTAAGTTAAATTTAAACGAAAAAACATTATAACATATTTTAAATTTTTTTGGAAAGTATGTTATAATTATCTCTTACAAATTTTTGAAGGAGGAAATCAATGGCAAAAGTTAAGATGAAAACAAATAGAACTGCTGCAAAAAGATTAAAATTTACAGCAAAAGGAAAGATTAAGTACACAAAAGGTGGCGTTTCTCACTATAATACTAAAAAATCATCTAAAAGAAAAAGACAAGGAAGAAAACCACAATACGCTCCAGAATGTATAGAGCATAAACTTAAAGCACTTTTACCTAATAACTAAACAGGAGGTCATTAAAAATGAGAGTAAAAGGACCATCTTCAAAGAAACATAAAAAGAAGATCTTAAAGCTGGCTAAAGGCTACTACGGACAAAAACATAGGTCTTACAGAAGAGCCAAAGAACAAGTAATGCACTCTCTTGCTTACGCTTACAGAGACAGAAGACAGAAGAAAAGACAGTTTAGATCTTTATGGATTACAAGAATAAATGCAGCTGCAAGATTAAATGGGATCAGCTACAGCCAATTGATTAACGGTCTGAAAAAGGCAGGAATAGAACTTGATAGAAAAATTCTTGCAGACATGGCTGTAAACGATATGCCAGCTTTTGCTAAATTAGTAGAAACTGCGAAATCTGCTTTGGCAGCTTAATTTATGGATATAAAAGCTCAGCTTCTTAGTCTTAAAGAAGAAGTTTTAAAAGAGATGGAAGGGGTTAAAGACCCTTCTTCCTTAAATGATATTAGAGTAAAGTACTTAGGTAAAAAAGGAGTAATTACATCTATATTAAAAACCTTAGGTACTTTACCACCTGAAGAGAGAAAAGAGATAGGACAGCTTGCAAACTCTATAAAAGAGTTTTTAGAAGAAAAAATAAGAGAGTACGAAGAAAGTTTTAAAAAGAAAGCGTTAGAAGAATCTCTAAAAAAAGAAAAGATAGACGTATCTTTACCACCAAACTGGTTTGAAATTGGAAGTCCTCATCCTGTTTTACAAACACTAAAAGAGATTACAGATATATTTCTGTATATGGGATTTTCTGTTGAATCTGGACCCGAAGTTGAAGATGAAAACTATAACTTTACTATGTTAAACATACCAGAAAATCATCCTGCAAGGGATATGCAGGACACTTTTTATTTAAACAACGGTATGATTCTTAGAACTCATACATCTCCCGTTCAGATAAGAACTATGTTAAAAAAGAAACCACCTATTGCCGTAGTTGCTCCTGGTAGAGTTTACAGAAAGGATTTAGACCCTACCCACTCTCCTATGTTCCACCAGATAGAAGGACTTGTAGTTGACAAAGATATTACCTTTAGGCAGTTAAAAGGTGTTTTAAAGATATTTTTAGAGTCAGTATTTGGTAAAAACATTCCTATAAGGTTTAGACCAAGCTACTTTCCATTTACAGAGCCTTCGGCTGAGGTTGACATTGGTTGTACCGTTTGTGGTGGGAAAGGTTGTAAAGTTTGTAAAAATACTGGATGGCTTGAAATACTTGGCTGTGGTATGGTAGACCCTAACGTATTTACCGCCTGTGGTATAGACCCTAACGTTTATTCAGGTTTTGCGTTTGGACTTGGAATAGAGAGAATCACTATGCTAAAGTATCAAATAACCGACATCAGACTACTTTTTAACAACGACATGAGGTTTAACTCTCAGTTTAAGGGGATAGGATGAAGATTCCTTACTCGTGGATTAAAGAGTTTGTTGATATTGATATTCCAGCCGAAGAAGTTGCAGAGAAATTAAATCTTATAGGTATAGAAACAAACGTTTATAAGTTTGGTAATTACATTCCTAACATAATCACAGTAAAAGTCTTATCAGTAGAAAAACATCCAGAAAAAGACAAACTCTTTGTGTGTAAAGTAAGTAATGGACAAAAAGAGTATCAGGTTATAACAGGAGCTGACAACGTAAAAGCTGGTAATGTTGCAATTCTTGCAAAGGTAGGGGCTAACATCTTAGGTAAAGAGATAAAGCTTGTTAACTTTGGTTCTTTCACCTCAGAAGGAATGCTTTTATCCCTTGAAGAACTTGGGTTGGAAGAGAAATCTGACGGTTTATTTTTGTTAGATGAAGATACACCTGTTGGAGTAGATGCAAATGAGATTTTAGACCTTGGCAAAGATGATATTTTTGAAGTAGAAATCACTCCAAACAGAGGAGACGTTTTAAGCGTTAGAGGTTTAAGCAGGGAAATAGCAGCTGCATTTGGTTTAAAAAGAAAAGATTACTATCCACAACTTTCTACTGTAGGAGATTATGTAAAAATAAACATTCAAACGGATAAAGTCTTAAGGTACAAAGCTACTGTTATAAAAGGTATAAAAATAAGACAATCTCCATTATCTATCAGATTAAAACTTATAAAATCTGGAATATCTGTTATAAACAACATCGTAGACATTACAAACTACATTCTTCTTCAAGAAGGTCAACCTCTCCACGCCTTTGATTTAGACAGAATTGAAGGTAAAATTACAGTTAGAAATGCTTTTGAAGGAGAAAAGATAATAACCTTAGATGGTCAAGAAAGAGTTTTAACATTTGGGGATATAGTTATAGCTGACGATAAAAAAGCTCTTGCAATTGCAGGAGTAATAGGTGGAGAAAACAGTAAAATAGATGAAAACACACAAAACATCCTTTTAGAAGCTGCTGTATTTGACCCTATAAGCGTAAGAAAAACAGCTAAAAGACTCTCTATCCTTACAGACTCTTCCTATAGGTTTGAAAGAGGTGTAGACGTAGAAAACTGCTCTACAGCTTCTGACAAGGCAATTTCTTTAATCCTTTCTTTATCAGGTGGAGAAGTTAGAGCTGTAAAAGATTTATACCTAAAACCTTATCAGCCTAAAACTATAGTCCTAAGACCATCTTTTATAGAAAAAGTGTTAGGTAGCAAAATAGAGTCTGAAACTGTTGAAAAAATACTAACAGGGTTAGAGATACCAGTAGAAAAACATGGAGAAGATTTTAAAGTTTACATTCCTTCTTTTAGAACTTACGATTTAGAAAGGGAGATAGATTTAGTTGAAGAAGTTGCAAGGATTTACGGATACGATAACTTTAAAGAAGACTATCTTAAAATCTTTACTAAAACCTTTAACAGACCTAAAGATTACGAATTTGACACTAAAGTACGCCAGTTTTTCTTAGACAACGGTTTTACAGAAGTTCTTAACTACACCTTTACATCTCCAGATTTTTATACCACTTTATCTTTGCCAGTTCCTAAGATACAGATTTTAAACTACATTTTAAAATCTCAAAGTGTAATGAGAGACACTATTATAGTTAGCCTAATTCAAAACCAGATTGAAAACTTAAGATTTGGTAGAAAAGACCTCTCTATTTTTGAAATATCATCTACATTTTTTGAAGACCACGAATCAATAAACGTAGCAGGGCTTGTAAGTGGTAAATTGGTAGATGGTTATAACTATACTTCACCTGTAAGAAGCTTCAGGACAGACAGAGATTGGGATTTCTTATCGTTAAAAGGTGTTGTAAACAATCTTCTAAATTCCCTTGGTTTAGAGTACTCCATTTCAGATGAAAATTTACCTGTATTTTTACATCCTTACGAATCAGCTAATATAGTCATTAACGGCTTTATAGTTGGTTATGTTGGAAAAATCCATCCTCAAATTGCAGCAGAGTTTGAGATTCCAAAAAACACTTTTGTTTTTGAGTTAAAACTAAAGTACGTTCCAAGAGAGATTAAAGAAAATCCAGTAAAGGAAGGATACATCTATACCTACTATCTAAATAAAAGACCTGTTATTTATAAAGAGATTCCGAAACATCCACCTGTTAAAAGAGACCTTGCTTTTGTAGTAGACGTAAATGTAAAAGTTGGAAGTTTAATAGAAGATTTAAAGAACTCTTCAAATCTTATTAAGAATGTTAAACTTTTTGACGTTTACTTCTTATCTGAATGTCTTAAGAGTGTTGCGGTATCTGTTGAGTTTTTAAATCCTGATAAAAGCTTATCAGATGAAGAGGTAAATGTAGAAGTTGAAGAAATTTTAAACAAACTTAAATTAATTTATCCTGACATTGAATTAAGGAAGTAGTCAGGAGCTGAAAAAGTGATAAAAGATTTTTATATAGATTTAGAAATAATTAAGGCTTTCCTGCGGGGTACGACTGGGATGGTTTAAAAATTTTCTGGGCTATATACATCAGAAAGGGAGCTCGATATTCTGTAGATCCCTTGGGACTACAGTGGGAGCACCCACCTATTGGGGAAGTGCCCAAGAACAGAAGAACCATCCCAACGGCTCTGTGGGAGCCTAAAACACTTTTTTAGCCCTGACCTTCCAAGTTAGTTTGGGAGGTCATATTGAAAGTAGAACTTAGAAAGAAGCTTTTAGCAAAAAGGGAGATTTATCCTAACTGGCAAGAAGACTCTAACAAAATCGTCAACAATTTTCTGCAAAACTCCGACTTCTTAAATTTTAAAACATTCATGCTTTATTATCCACACAGAAAAGAAGTAGATTCCGTACCTTTGATAAGAAAACTATTACAAGAGAAAAAAACCGTAGTTCTGCCAAAAGTATCAGGACAAGATATTAAACCAATTATTATCAAAGATTTAGACAATCTAATCGTAGGGTATGCTGGCATCAAAGAGCCTGTAGGTATCCAGATAGACACTCAAGATATAGACATAATAGTTGTTCCTGCAGTTGCCTACGATAAAGAAGGATACAGAATTGGTTATGGAAAAGGCTATTACGACAGATTTTTACCAAAACTAAGAAAAGATACAGTAAAAGTAGGTTTTTGTTATGATTTTCAACTTTTAGAAAAACTGCCCCATGACTTGCACGATATACAAGTTGATTTAATTATCACACCAACACAAATTTTAAAAACAAAGAAGGAGGAAGTAAAATGAATGAAGTGATAGTAGGATTATTATCTGCAGTTTTTGCTGGTGGAGCTGGATTTACTGCTTGTAAAGTAATGGTAGAAAAAAAGTTAAAAGAAAAAGAGCAAGAGTATAGCAAAGTATTAAGCAGAAAAGAAGAGTTAGAAAAGCTTGCAAAAGAGGAAGCTGAAAGGATAAAAAAGGAAGCTGAAAAAGAAGCTGAAAGGGTCATAAAAGAAGCAGAAAAAGAGGCAAAGATAAGAGCGTCAGAAATAGAGAGAGAAGCATTAAAACTAAAAGAACAACAAGAGTTTATTATTGAAAAAGAGCTGTTAAAAAGAAAGCAGGAACTTGAAAACGAGCTTAGACAAAAAAGAGAGGAACTTCAAAACTTAGAAAAACAACTTTTAATGAAAGAATCTCAGTTAGAGAAAAGACTTGCAAGATTAGAACATAGAGAAGAAGAAATAGAAAAAAGAGCTACAGAAATTGCTAAATTAGAAACAGAGATAAAGGCTTTAGAGAAACAGTTAAAAGAAAAAGAAGAAAAAGTCAAATCTGCTGAAGAACAGTACATCTTAGAGCTTCAAAGAATTGCAAGCATGACAAAAGAAGAAGCAAAAACAGAACTTATGAGAAAAGTAGAAGAAGAAGCAAAGTTAGAAGCTGCTAAACTTATGAGAGAAATAGAAGAAGAGGCAAGGAAAAATGCAGAAAAAGAAGCAAAATGGAATCTTGTTACTGCAATTCAAAGACTTGCTCCAGAAGCAACTACTACGTATACAGTTTCAGTTGTTGACCTTCCAAGCAATGACATCAAAGGTAGAATAATAGGAAGGGAAGGTAGAAACATAAGAGCTTTTGAAATGGCAACAGGTGTAGATTTAATAATAGATGATACACCAGACATAGTTACAATATCTTCCTTTGACCCGTTAAGAAGAGAGATTGCAAAAACAGCTTTAGAGAGACTTATAGCTGATGGTAGAATACATCCTGGAAGGATAGAAGAGGTTGTTGAAAAAGTAAAAGAAGAAATGGATCAGCATATTAGAAAGTTAGGAGAAGAAACATGTCTTGAACTTGGTTTTACCGATGTACATCCTGAGCTTTACTACTACATTGGAAAGTTAAACTACAGAACATCTTATACCCAAAATGTTTTATTACACACTAAAGAAGTTGCACACCTTGCAGGAATGATGGCAGCAATGCTTGGTTTAGATGAAAAGATGGCAAGAAGAGGAGGGCTTATGCACGATATAGGTAAAGCTATATCCCACGAAGTAGGAGGAGCTCACTCTAAGGTCGGAGCTGAAATAGCAAGAAGATACGGAGAGCCAGACTACGTTATAAATGCAATTCTTTACCACCACGGAGATGAACCTGCAAGGTATCCTGAAGCTGTTTTAGTAGCAGCTGCAGACGCACTTTCAGCAGCAAGACCAGGAGCAAGAAGAGAGGTTCTACAATCTTACATAAACAGACTTGAAAAAATAGAAGCTATTGTTAACTCTTTTGAAAATGTAGAAAAGTCTTTTGCAATACAGGCAGGTAGGGAAGTAAGGGTCATAGTTAACGCAGAAAAACTCTCAGACGAGGAAGCTTACCTTTTAACAAAAGAAATAGCAAAAAGAATAGAAAAAGAAGTAGAATTCCCTGGACAGATAAAAGTTGTCACAATAAGAGAATCAAGGTTTGTAGAATTAGCAAAGTAGGTTAAGTATGAGATTTTTAGTAATAGGTGATGTAATAGGAAGAACAGGAAGGAGAGCCGTTAAAGAGGTTCTTCCTTTCCTTAAAGAAAAGCTAAAGATAGACTTTGTAGTTTTAAACGGAGAAAATTTAGCCCACGGAAACGGTATTACAAAACCTACATTTGACGAAATCCTAACGGCAGGAGTAGACGTCATAACATCTGGAAATCATACATTTGATAAAAAAGAAGTGTATGCAATCATAGATGATGAAAGATTACTTAGACCTGCAAACCTTCCACCCCTTGCAAAAGGAAAAGGTTTTAACACCTACGAAAAAAACGGTAAAAAAATAACAGTTATAAACCTTATGGGAAGAGTTTTTATGGGAATTCCTTTAGATTGTCCTTTTAGAGCCTTTGATGAAATCTACAACGAAGTAAAAGATACATCAAACTACATAATAGTGGATTTTCACGGAGAAGCAACTTCAGAAAAACAAGCTTTTGGTTATTACGTAGATTCACGGGCAACTTTAGTCTTTGGAACTCACACCCACGTACAAACTTCGGATGAAAGATTTCTACCAAAAGGCACAGCTTATATATCAGATGTAGGCTTAACAGGAGCTTACAACTCTGTAATAGGAGTTAAAAGCCATCAAATCATAGAGAAATTTATAACAGGAATGCCTGTAAAGTATGAACCAGAAGAAGGGAATTATATATTCCAAGCTTTATTTTTAGATACAGAAGAAAAGCAGTTAAAAAGAATACAGATAAAAGAAGGTGAAAATTATGAACTATAAAAACTTTTTAGATTTAAAGCTATCTGAAATAGGAGTTGGAACTTACTTAGGCAGTCCAGATGAAAATACAAACAAAAACTATGAAGAGACCATAAAAAAAGCAGTAAAACTGGGCATCAACGTAATAGATACAGCTATAAATTACAGAGATATGGAAAGTGAAAGGGTTATAGGTAGAGTTTTACAACAGATAGATAGAAAAAATTTAATTATCTCTACGAAAGGCGGATACTTTCCAAAGGATAATAGACTTAAAGTAGAAAACATCACACAGTATTTGAAGGAAAATTTAATAGATAAAGGCATTGTAAACAAAGAGGACATCACACCTTACGGAAATATACTAACGCCAAAATTCATAGACTGGTCTCTTGAAAAAAGTTTAGAAAACTTAAACACAGACTACATTGACATATACTTTTTACATAATCCAGAAGACCAGCTTCAGATAGTAGATAAACAAACGTTTTACAAAAAACTCTGGACGGTTTTCAGACTCTTAGAAGGAAAAGTAAATCAAGGAAAGCTAAGATATTATGGACTTGCAACGTGGAACGGTTTTAGAGTTAATCCTGACCATATCCAACATCTAAATCTGTTTGAAATTTTTGATATTGCCAAAGAAGTAGGCGGAGAAAACCATCACTTTAGATTTATTCAGCTACCTTATAACTTAGCAATGACTGAAAGCTACACACTAAAAAATCAATATTATAATGGTAAGCTCTACTCCACTTTAGAAGCAACTCAAATTCTTGGTATATATACATACATAAGCGCACCATTATTCCAAGGAAGAATAGTTAGAAGATTTGATGAAAATGCTAAAAAATTATTCAAAGTAGAAAAAGATGTCCATATCCCTATACAGTTTGTAAGAAGTACTCCGGGAGTAGGAACAGTGCTTATAGGTATGAGTAAAGTAAACCATCTTTTAGAAAACATAGAGATAGAAAAGTATCCTAAACTTGAAAAAGAAGAAATTGATTTTATATTTTCAAGCAGTAGATAAAAAATAAGTTTATGATATACTAAATTTTAGATAAAATTATTTAAAGGAGATAAGATGAAAAGCAGAATCTCAATGGTTGTAGGTGTGATTTTAATATTTGTTGCCGGAATGAGTTTTGGACTTAACGCAAAAACACCAAAAACAGATTACAGCGAAGATATTCAAATAATAAGAACTTATACAGACGTTTTAAAATTAGTAGAAGATAACTACGTTGAACCAACGGAATCTAAGAAATTACTTTATGGCTCACTAAGAGGTTTACTATCTTCACTTGACCCTTACTCAACCTTCTTTACACCAGAGGAGTTTAAAGAGTTTACTTCAGAAACACAGGGAGAGTTTGGTGGACTTGGAATGGAAGTAACAATGGAAAACAATAAACTTTTAGTTGTATCGCCGATAGAAGACACTCCTGCATTTAAAGCAGGAATAAAACCTGGAGACTGGATAATAGAAATAGATGGAGAACCAACAGATAAGATGACTCTCTTTCAAGCAGTTAAAAAAATGAGAGGAAAGCCGGGAACAAAAGTTACCTTAACTATATTTAGAAAAGGTGTAGAAAAGCCATTTAAAGTAGAGTTAGTAAGAGACATAATAAAAGTAAAAAGTGTTAAAACAAAAGAATTAGAAAACGGGAAAATAGGATACATAAGATTAACCCAGTTTCAAGAAAATTCAGCTGAAGAATTTGAAAAAGCTTTAAAATCTTTTAAAAATAAAGAAGGTATTATAATAGACCTTAGAAACAACCCCGGTGGATTACTCACTTCTGCAGTTTCTATTGCTGATATGCTACTACCTAAAGGTAAATTGATCGTTTACACACAAGGTAGAGACCCTAAGAACAGAGAGGAGTTCTACTCCCAATCAGAACCAGTAGTGGATAAAAAAATTCCAATAGCGGTTATCGTTAATAAAGGCTCTGCATCTGCATCAGAAATTTTAACCGGAGCTTTAAAAGATAATAACAGAGCGATTATAGTCGGTGATACAACTTTCGGTAAAGCGTCTGTACAAACACTTATACCTTTACCTGATGGTGCTGGTGTTAAATTAACTGTAGCCCACTACTACACTCCAAATGGAAATCTTATAATGAATAAAGGTATAACTCCCGATATAATAGTAAAAGTAAGTGAAGAAGAAGAAGCTGAGAGAGCAAAAGCAGAAAGAGAAGCTAAAATGAACGGAAAAGAAGCCGAAATAAAAGACCCTCAACTTGAAGCTGCCATAAATGCTGTAAAAATTTTAAACTTTGCCAAAAAATTAAATTAAGATGATAATTTTAGGAATAGAAAGCTCCTGTGATGATACCTCTGTAGCTGTTTATGACAGTGAAAGAGGTATCCTTTCAAATGTAGTATCATCTCAATTTATTCACTTAGAGTTTGGAGGAGTTTATCCAGAACTTGCTGCAAGGGAACACACAAAAAACTTTTTACCTGTTTTAGATAAAGCATTAAAAGATGCAAAGATTTCCCTTAAAGATATTGATGCAGTAGCAGCAACGTTTATGCCGGGACTTATTGTATCATTGGTAATTGGTGTTGCAGCTGCAAAATCTCTAACTTTTATTTTAAAGAAACCAATTATACCTGTACATCATATAGAAGCACACATATTTGCAAACTTTTTGATAAAAGAGATTAAATATCCTTTTATAGCTCTTGTAGTATCAGGAGGACATACAGAGTTAGTTTTAGTCAAAGATTTTGAGGATTATGTTTATATAGGTGGGACTTTAGATGACGCAGTTGGAGAAGTTTTTGATAAAGTGGCAAGAGCTATGGATTTAGGTTTTCCCGGAGGTCCTGTAATAGACAGATTAACACAAAACGGAAAAGAAATAATAAAATTTCCAAGACCTCTCATAAACGAAAAAGGGGAAAACAGATTTAACTTCTCTTTCAGTGGCTTAAAAACAGCAGTAATAAAAGAAATAAGAAAAGGTTTATATAAAAAGGAAGACATTGCAGCTTCTTTTCAGGCTGCTGTTATAGAGACCCTTTTAAAAAAGACTTTAGACGCTTGCAATGAGTTTGGCGTAAAAAGAGTTGTAATAGCCGGAGGAGTATCCGCCAACTCAAAACTTAGAGAAGAAGTTTCAAAAATTGAAGATATTGAATTCTATTATCCTCCTCTTAATCTTTGCACAGACAACGGTGCTATGGTTGCTTTTACAGGCTTTAAAAGATTTTCAAAATACAAAAAAGGATTTAGATTAGACTTTGAAGCAAAGGCTAAATGTAGAATAGATAAGTTTCCTCAACTACTTAGAGATTTTCATACCTAATATTCCAGCAAATAAAACAACTAAGAAAAATAAGCCCATAACAATGAGCACAAGTTCCATATTCAAAACCTCTTAAATGTAAAGGGAGGATTAACCTCCCTTAAATCTATTAAACTTTAACACCTAATTTTTCAGCTTTTTCTTTGGCTTCTTCTATACCACCGACCATGTAGAATGCTTGTTCTGGTAAATGATCCCACTTACCTTCAACAACTTCCTTGAAAGATTGTATAGTTTCTTCTTTCTTAACGTATGAACCAGGTTGACCTGTAAACTGTTCAGCAACATGGAATCTTTGAGCAAGGAATCTCTGTAATCTTCTTGCTCTTCCAACGATAGCTTTATCCTCATCTGAAAGTTCTTCCATACCTAAAATTGCTATAATCTCTTGGAGCTCTTTGTATCTTTGTAAGATTCTTTGAGTTTCCCTTGCTACATAGTAGTGTTCTTCACCTACATACTCTGGAGCTAAAGCTCTTGATGTTGACTCTAATGGGTCTATAGCTGGGTATATACCTAACTCTGTTAATCTTCTTTGGAGAACGATAGTTGCATCAAGGTGAGCAAATATAGATGCTGGAGCAGGGTCTGTAATATCGTCCGCAGGAACATAAACAGCCTGAATAGACGTAATAGAACCGTTCTTAGTAGATGCAATTCTTTCTTGAACTTCACCAACGTCAGTTCCAAGTGTTGGTTGATAACCAACTGCAGAAGGAAGTCTTCCAAGAAGAGTAGAAACTTCAGCACCTGCCTGAACGAATCTAAATATGTTATCTATGAATATCAGAACGTCTTGCTTTTCAACATCTCTAAAGTATTCAGCTATTGTAAGTCCTGTTTGAGCAACCCTAAATCTAACTCCGGGAGGCTCATTCATCTGACCGTAAACCATCGCTGTGTAAGGTAAAACACCAGACTCTTTCATTTCCATCCATAGGTCGTTTCCTTCCCTTGTTCTTTCACCAACACCAACAACAACAGAGTATCCAGAGTGGAATTTAGCTATATTGTGTATAAGCTCTTGCATTAAAACAGTTTTACCAACTCCAGCACCACCAAACAGTCCTACTTTACCACCTTTTATTAAAGGTACTAATAAGTCAATAACTTTAATACCTGTTTCAAACTGTTCTACCTTTGTAGATTGTTCTTCAAAAGAAGGAGCTTCTCTAAATATTGGCCAATACTCCTCTGCGTTTACAGGTCCTGCTTCATCTATAGGTTGTCCTACAACGTTAAATATTCTACCAAGAGCTGCTTTTCCTACAGGCACTTTTACAGGAGAACCTAAATCCTCAGCTTCAACTCCTCTAACAAGACCGTCAGTAGGGCCGTAAGCAACTGTTCTAACCCTTGAATCTCCAAGATGCTGTGCAACTTCAAGGTAAAGGTCTTCAACGTACTCTTTTCCAGTGTCATCAATAGCTGTTCTTTGAACTTTTATAGCGTTTCTTATTGCCGGCAGTTGTCCTTCCGGAAACTCAACGTCTACTACCGGACCTATAATCTGGACTACTTTTCCTTTTGCCATTTATATATCCTCCTTAATTTTTACTTTATTGCTTCAGCAGCGTTAATAATATCTATAAGCTCTGTTGTAATAGCTTCTTGTCTTGCCTTATTAAATATGATAGTCCACTTTCTAATAGCTTCTCCAGCATTTTTAGTAGCATTATCCATTGCTATCATCCTTGCAGAATGTTCTGCAGTAGAAGATTCAACTAATGCTCTGTAAAGCTGAAAGTTAATGTACCTTTGGAGTAAGGAGCTTAAAACCTCTTCCTTAGAAGGCTCAATATTGTATATACTCATTTCATCATACTTTTTGCTGGAAGTTTCCTTAGGCTCTAATGGCAGAAGTCCTCTTATTTTTGTTTCATAAGTAGAAGATGTTATAAGCTCGTTGTTAATCAAATGAACTGCATCTGTCTTTTCTTCTATAAATCTAGAAGAGATAATTCCTCCCAGTAATGAGGTAAACGACAGATTCATCTGATTTCTATAGACGTCTTCATAAGATGCAACAACATTTAAACCTTTATTTTTGAAAAAGTTAACCGCTTTTCTTCCGATTAAAATTAAATTTACAGTTTTTCCCTCTGATTGAAAGTTCTGTATCTCTCTCCAAGTTGTTTTTAAAACGTTTGCGTTAAATGCCCCTGCAAGTCCTCTATCAGCTGTTATAACGATAAGGTCTACATTTTTAACTTCTCTTTTTGCTAAAAGTGGATGAGCCTCTCTATCTATATATATAGAAAGGTCGGAAATAAGCTCATACAGCTTTTCAGAGTAAGGTCTTGTAGCATAAAGAAGGTTCTGGGCTTTCCTCAATTTAGCCGCAGAAACCATCTTCATTGCTGAAGTTATTCTTCTTGTATTTTTTATACCATTTATCTTTCTTTTAATATCCCTTGGCGATAACTTAGCCATTTTTCATCTCCCTAAAATGCGACTTTTTGCTTAAATTCTTTAACAGCCGCATCAAGTTTTGCTTTTATATCGTCTGACAATGCTTTTTCTCTTCTTATGGCTTCAAGGATGTCTGGCTTTTCTGTATCTAAGAAGGTGTAAAACTCTTTCTCAAACTTTTGAATCGCGTTTACAGGTACATCGTCTAGGTATCCCTGTCCTGCTATGTATATGATTGCTACTTGCTTTTCTACTGGAACAGGTTGGTTAGGAGGTTGTTTTAGGAGCTCAACCATTCTTTGACCTCTCGCAATTTGAGCTTGAGTTGCTTTATCAAGGTCTGATGCAAATTGAACGAATGCTTCAAGCTCTCTAAACTGAGCAAGGTCGAGTCTTAAAGTACCTGCCACCTGTTTCATAGCTTTTATTTGAGCAGCTCCACCAACCCTTGAAACAGAGATACCTACGTTAATAGCAGGTCTTATACCTTTATAGAATAAATCTGCTTCAAGGAATATCTGACCATCAGTAATAGATATAACGTTTGTTGGTATGTATGCAGCAACGTCACCTGCTTGTGTCTCTATTATAGGTAAAGCAGTTAAAGAACCTGCTCCAAGTTCATCGTTTAGTTTAGCAGCTCTCTCTAATAATCTTGAGTGTAGGTAGAAAACGTCTCCCGGATACGCTTCCCTTCCTGGGGGTCTTCTTAAGAGGAGTGATAACTGTCTGTAAGCGTAAGCGTGTTTTGTAAGGTCATCGTATATAACTAAAGCGTGCATTCCGTTGTCTCTGAAGTACTCACCTATTGTACATCCAACAAATGGAGCTATGTACTGCATTGTTGCAGGATCTGATGCTGTAGCAGCAACTACTGTTGTATACTCCATTGCACCGTGTTTTTGTAATGTTTCAACTATATGGACAACGTTTGCTCTCTTTTGACCTATTGCTACATAAATACAGTAAACACCCTGACCTTTTTGATTTAGTATAGTATCTATAGCAACAGTCGTTTTACCAGTTGCTCTATCTCCAATTATTAACTCCCTTTGTCCTCTACCTATTGGTATCATTGCGTCAATTGCTTTGATACCTGTTTGAAGAGGTTCGTGAACTGATTTTCTTTTTACTACCCCTGGAGCAATCTTTTCAACAGGAGAGTAATATGCTATATCAGTTAAAGGACCTTTTCCATCTATTGGGTTTCCAAGACCATCAACTACTCTTCCAAGAAGTCCTTTTCCTACTGGTATAGATAAAATTCTTCCTGTTCTTTTAACAACGCTACCTTCTCTTACGTTTACATCAGAACCAAGTAAAACCGCACCAACGTTATCTTCTTCAAGGTTGAATACAACACCAACACCACCGTTTTCGAACTCAAGCATCTCTCCCATCATAGCCTTTTCAAGACCGTAAATACGGGCAACACCGTCTCCCACCTGAATAACTGTTCCAATTTCTTCAAGTTTTGCAGAAACTTCAAACTCTTGAAGTTGCTTGTTTAATTGTTCTAAAACTTCATCAGCTCTTATCACAGACATCTATAAACCTCCTGTTATATTAAAATCTGGTTAATGTTCTTTCAAGTTGCTTTAAGTAATTTCTTACAGAAGTATCAAGTATATAACTTCCAGCTTTTATAACCGCACCACCAATTAAACTTTTATCTTCTTTCACTGTAAACTCAATCTTTTTACCAATTTTAGACTCTAAAGAAGCTTTTATTCCATTTAGTAAGGATTCATCAATTGGATGAGCTGTAATAACTTCCCCTTGAACTGTTGCAAAAAACTTTTCTACTTCAAATTTAAAAGCTTTGTTTAACTCTTTAATGATGTTTCCTTTATTTTCTCTTATAGATAGAAGAATTAAAGATTTTACTTCTTCAGGTAAATTTAATGTAGTTAAAACTTTCAAGATAGCCTTTTCTTTCTCTTCTAAAGATACTGTCGGGCTTAAGACTAAGTTTCTAAAGTTTGAATTTGATTTGTAAAATAAAGAAAGAACATCTAAAGCCTTTGATGTGTTAGAAAGCTTCTCTTCATCATTTCCTAAAACTTTTATTATCTTTTTAACAATGTTCTTTAAAAATTTTTTATCTACTTTCAACTTAAGCCTCCAACTCTTTTATTGTTTTGTTTATTATAGACTTAGTTGTTTCTGGGTCTACTTTTTGATTTAGTAAGTTTTGAGCCAACTCTAAAGCTTTTGAAGTTGCATACTTTTTAATCTTTAATTCTGCTCTTTTAATTTCTATATTTATAGTTTCTTTTGCCTGTGATTTTATTCTTTCTGCTATTTCATTTGCTTGAGCAATAGCGTGTTTTCTTTCATTTTCAGCTGTTTCTTTTGCAAGTCTTATCCCTTCTTCCAACTTATAGTTTGCTTCTTCTAATTTCCTTTTAGCTTCTTCTAAAGCTTTAATGCTATCTTCCTTAGCTTTTTGTGCTTCTAAAACCATATTGGAAACTGACTGTCTTCTGCTTTCTAGGAAATTTTTAATATGTTTTCCACCAAAGTAAGCAATCACACCTAAAAGAATTATAGTGTTAACTGCCTTCCAAAGTAAAACACCTGACTCTTCAGACCCTTCAGACGCAAAAGAAATTCCTACTATAAACAAACCCATTAAAAAAACTTTTTTCATGCTGCCTTCTCCTTGAGAGTTAGTTTATCAACTATTTTTTCAGCTATTTTTTCTATTGTTGTATCTAAAGCTTTTATTTCTATCTCAACTACTCTATCTATGTCTTTCTTAGCTTCTTCTATCTCTTTCTCAGCTTCTTCTTGAGCTTTTCTTATAATATCAGCAACTATCTGATTTGTTTCTCTTGAAGACTCTTCTAATATCTTTTTACTCTCTTCTTTTACTTTTGACAAAATTGTATCAACTTCTTTTAGTATATCTTGAGCTTGTTTGTTATTGGCCTCAGCTTCTTCTAACAGCTTTTTAACTGCTGATTCTCTTTCTTCAAATGCTTGTAAATAAGGGTCAAAGTAGATTTTTTTCATTACGAACATAAATACTAAAAACAGTCCAAGTTGAATAAATAAGGTTTGGTCAAGATTTATCCCTACGTGCATAAACTCCTCCTTCTTTGTAAATATCACATATTATAATATCAGAAAATTAGAATAAATTCAAAATTTTTGTTATAATGCTTTAAAGTTCAAGCTATGGGGTTAAAACCTATGGAAAAAGTAAACGTAAAGATAGATGGTATTGAGATACAAGTTAACAAAGGCACAACAGTTTTAGAAGCTGCAAAAAAAATCAACAAACTAATACCTACATTCTGCTACCACGAAAAACTGCCTATCTTTGGTGGTTGTAGAATGTGCCTTGTTTACGACGTAAAAGCTAAAAGAAGCATAATTGCCTGTGGTAGTTATGTATACGAAGGAATGGAGATAGAAACAGAAAATGATAAAGTAAAAGAAGATAGAAAGTTTATTTTAGAGATGCTTTTTACAAGACATCCTCTTGACTGTCCTATATGTGATAAAGCTGGAGAATGTGACCTTCAAAACTGGGGAACTTACTGGGGTCCTCAAAATACAGTTTTACCTATAACCCCTTATGAAAAGATAAGAGAAGAAGTTGACTGGGAAAGTGATTATCTTGAATATATATCTAACAGATGTGTTTTATGTATGAAATGTGTTAGTGTTTGCGATAATATAAACCAGTCTCATTCTATTTATCCACTTGAAAGGGCTTTTGAAACTTTAATAGCGCCTGTTAATAAACCTATGGATACCACCAGCTGTGAGATGTGTGGTTTGTGTGTTGATATATGTCCTGTTGGTGCAATAATATTTAGACCTTTTAAGTTTAATGCTCGTCCCTGGCTTTTAAATGAAACATTTACCCATTGTAGCTTATGTAGTTTAGGCTGTTCAGTTGTAATAGACCACGACGGTAAAAAAGTTTTTAGAATAAGAAGTACAGCTGAGCTGGAAGTATGCGCAAAACCCTACTTAGGTTATGATGCTTTTAACACAAACAGATTAAAAAGTCCAAAGATTAACGGAGAAAACACATCTTTAGACAACGCTTTAAAGTACGTTGCAGAAACAGTAAACAAAAATCCTTCAAAAACAGCTGTTATTGTATCTCCTTACCTTTCAAACGAAGTATTAGAAAGTATAAACAGCCTTGGATTAATTACAACCTCTATTATCACTTTAGATATTGTTCCACTTCTTGAAGGTTTTGGAGATTACAAACCTCCTACTGAAGAAGAGATAAAAAATGCAAACCACTACATAGTTATAGGAGATGATATAACCCTGACCAATCCTGTTTTAACTTACTACATGAAGAAAAAAGTTGTGTACATAGGAGAAAATTTAGGAAGAATAAAGAAGCTGTATCCTCACTTTATACAGGCTAAAGGTAGAGATATTATAGAAAAAATAAAAGAAGTAGCACAAGAAGGTAGCGTAATAGTTTACTCATCTTACTTTTATGGAGAAGATGCAAAGTATTTAGGAGAAGTCCTTAAAAATCTTGAAGTTGAAAAAGGCTGTAAAATTGTAATATCTCCACCATACTCAAACGCTTTTGGAGTTATAAACAACATTAAAAACATTTACCCCATAACTAAAATCTTTGAAAAAGTTTTATCGGGTGAGATAGAAAACTTAATAATCTTTGGAGAAGAAATCTCTCTAATAGTAGAAGAAGAAAAGCTTAAAGAGATATTAGGTAAATTAAAATTAAAAGCTATATTTACACCTTTTGAAGATGGACTGGCTTTAACAAGTGATGTAGTAATATCATTAAATACTTGGATAGAGGAAGATGGACACTACGACTTTATAACAGGTCAAAGAAAATCAAAAACTTCTATAAAATCCCCATATAAAAACACAGATATTATAAACAGATTAAAAGGAATGTTGAAGGTAGATAAAGTTAATATAGAATCAAAACCTTACGATGACTCAATTCCAGATTGGATAGTAAGGTATCAACCAGATATATGGGACTGCTCTTACTTTTCTTTAAGGTCAGAAAATCTTACAAACTGGAAATTAAAAAATATTGGGGTGTTAGATGAATATTAAAATAGGTGTTGCAAAGGCTGGGATAAAACCATCAGGAGATTACGATATACTTGTTGTTAAATTTCCTCCTTCTGTTTACAGTGGAATGTTTACTCAAAACTCTTTGGCTGCAGCTCCAGTTTTGTACGATAGGTTAGTTTGCGAGATACAGGATAAAATATCAGCTTTGGTTATAAACAGTGGAAATGCAAACGCAGCAACAGGTCAAAAAGGTTTTGAAAATGCTGAAAAAATGGCAATAATTACCGCAGAGTGTTTAGGTTTAGATAAATCAGAAGTTATGGTGTTTTCAACAGGTGTGATAGGCGTTCAGCTTCCTATGGATAAAGTGGAAAATGGCATAAAACAAGCCTGCCAAAACCTTCAAGATTTAGATTTAGAATTGGCAGCAAGAGCTATATCTACAACAGATGCTTTTTATAAGTACTATGAGACAACTGGAATGATAGATGGAGAAGTCTTTACCGTAAAAGGTATAGCAAAAGGTGCAGGAATGATACATCCTAATATGGCAACTATGCTTGCTTACATATTTACAGATGTTAAAATAGATAAAAACCTTTTAGACAAAGCTACAAAACTTGTTGTAGATAGGACTTTTAACTCAATATCAGTAGATGGATGTGAGAGTACAAACGACAGTTTTGTAGTAGTTGCAACAGGAGAGTCAAACGTTGAGATAAATGATTCAAACAGAGTTTACTTTGCAAAAAAGCTATATGAAGTGGCTTTAGAACTTGCAAAAATGATCGTTAAAGATGGAGAAGGTGCTACAAAACTTATAGAGATAAACGTATTCCAAGCATCTTCAAAAGAAGAAGCTAAAAAAGTCGCAGAAGCTATAGCGACATCAAACCTTTTTAAAACTGCAATGTTTGGAAACGACCCAAACTGGGGAAGAATACTTTCAGCTGTAGGACAGCTCCACTTAGATATAGATTTTTCAAAAGTCAAACTTTATCTGGGAGATTTTTTACTTTACAATGGAGAGCCGATGGAATTTGATAGACCATCAGCTATTGATTACTTAAAAAATAATAAAGAGATTGTTATAAACCTCTACCTTGGTAGAGGCGAAGAAGAATGGACTTTCTACACCTGTGATTTAGGCTACAAGTATGTAGAGATAAACGCAGAATATACTACCTAAACCTTCCTAAACTCTTTCTTTGAGTAGTTACAAACAGGACATCTCCATTTATCCGGAAGGTCTATAAACTCTATCCCCGGAGAGATAAGATTTATCTCATCTCCTTTCTCCGGGTCATACACGTATCCACAAACTCTACATCTATACTTTACATTACTTTCTTTCTTCAGCAGCACCTTCATCTTCTAATCTCTCCGCTAAATATTCAGCTAAATGCATTACTTTAACATTTTTATAATCACCATGCTTATACATTCCATCAGCAAGATTTAAAACACATCCCGGACAGTCGCTTAAAACATAAGTTGCCTGAGTTTTTTTCAAGTCTTCTATCTTTCTTTTTTGGAGTTCAGATGCTACTTCGTAGTTTGCAACAGAGAAGTATCCCGCAAACCCGCAACACATCATTGCCTCTTCCCCTTCTACATAATTTGCATCTTTAACATTCTTTAAAACATTTCTATAAACGTTAGGGTCTGTTTTCATCGCTGTGTAAGAATGGCACGGAAAGTGGAACGTTACTTTTTCTCCTTTACCTCTAAACGTAAAAAATCCTTCCTCTTCTAATATTTCCGCAAAGTCTTTAACAGGGTACTTATACTCTTCTTTTAGAGCTCCACCACATGTTGGACACGCAACCACTATGTAATCAAATTGGTATTTATCTATCTCTTGTTTATTATGCTTCATAAGTTTATTAAAAGAATCTATCTCGCCACTGTAAAGGTGAGGAGCTCCACAACATCTTATATCCTTTGGAACAACTACATCGTATCCAGCCTTTTCCATAAGCTTTAAAACACTTTCTCCAACTTTTCCTTGAAATGCATCTATCATACATCCAGTAAAAAATAAAAGTTTACCTTTTGATTTTTCTGATTTTACCTCTTTACCTCTCAGACCAAAAGGTTTTGCAGAAGGCTTTGGCATAAGTTTAGCGTACTTAGGAATACCTACATCTATATAAACTGCGTTATACTCGGGCACTTCTTTGCCAAGCATTTTTCCGTAAGCTTCCATTAGAGCAGGAGCAAATTTCATTCCTATTTTTGTAAGAGGATTACCCATCATTGCAAGACCTTTAAAAACAACATTTTTAAAGTAATCCTTTTTACTTTTTTCTTTTGCCATATTTCTGGCTCTAAACATTATCTCTTTATACTCTACTTCATTAGGGCATATCCATTCACATCTTCTACACATAGCACATTGGTTCCACTGAGCTGCTATCTCTTCCGTTAAAGGAAGTACTCCGTCAACTACAGCCTCAGCCAGAGCTAACCTTCCCCTTGGAGAAGACCTTTCCTCTTTAACAACAGAGTAAGTTGGGCAAACTTGACGGCAAGCTGAACATTTGACACACTGATGGGCAAGCTCTATACTAAGTTTAGGCTCTATGTAATGGCTCATTAAACTCTCTCCTAAAATCAAGTTGTCTTAAAAATCTATATTAGTTAGCAATTATTTACAATAACTAATATCATAAGATTTTTATTATTTACTTGAATTTAAAGTTATCTAAGGAATATTATATCCTTTTCTTTTTAGAAATTCTTTTGTTGCTTTATAAATCTTTCCTGCCAAAGGAACTCCATTAAGAATTTCGGAGAATAAGTTATCAAAAAACTTTTCTATTAAAATTTCCATTCCTTGTTCTTTTAATTCATCTTTTAATTCTTTAAAGTTAATTGAAAATTCACCTAATTTTTTACAGTATTCTTCGTAATCTTTATCACTTATTAAAATCTTTAATAAGAAAGCAATTAATGCTTCTTCTTTCTTAATTACTTGAGTGCATAATCCGTATTTTTCTTTAATGTTTTTTAAATTTTTTTCAGTTTTTATTTCTTGCCATTCTGTAAAAAATTGTTTTAATTTTTCATCTTTTTTGTATTTTTCAATAAAAATTTTTTTGATGTTTTCGTATTCATCTATAAGGTTAGTACTTAATTTATTCAAAATACCATTAATTACATTTTCTTCTTCTAAATAAAAAATATTATATAATCTCATTAAATCTTTTAACTCTTCTATATTTATCTTTCTAGTATCTCCAATAATTTCTTCTGTAAAAAAATTATTTATACTATCTTTCATTTCTTCAATTTTCAAATATTCCTCTAAAGGTTGATTTAAAAGAATAAATGAATGTAATCGTACATTTTTAAATTCATCTTTTTCTCTTAATTTTAATTCTAATTCTTTTAATCTTAAAGATAATTTAGATTTTTCTAAAACTTCTCTTACATTATGAGCCGTCATTCCTTTAGGGTCAATAAAAATTATATGTTCAATAGTCTCATTTTCTTTTTCTTCTAAATACCATAAGATAAAATCAGGATAAAAACCTGAAAATCCAACACCTGATTTAAGATTTCTTAGTAGTGTAAGATTTTCTTTTAAACTATTTTCTTTTTTTATAAAAGAGCAAAACTTATCGACAAATTTTATTTCGCTTTCTTCCAATCTATCTGGAGATATTAAAATATTGTCATCATTGATTTTACATAAAAGAGGATAGTATATATGTCTATCTACTTTTATGGCAAAGAGTTCTTTTTTATTTAAATCTTTATTTTCTAAATACATTGTTTCAAAACAATAATTGTCAAATGTAGATTGATTTAGGGATAGATTTATTTCTCCATTCTTGCTAATATTTTTCAAGACCTTGTTAATTTCTGAATTTTCTGGGACTCTTATTTTGTAAGAAAAGTTTAAGTTTTTGTGTGTCTCATCTAAGGATTTTAAAGTAATATGCTCAGTTTCATATTCTTTTCTTTTTTGATTATAGAGCAAATAAATATAATTTTTTAACATTAAAATAATAAACTCATTAAGAGCATCTAAATTTTTAAAGTATGCTTTAAATTTATATTTCTTATCAAAAAGAAAGTTAAAGATATCTTCTAAATCTTTATAAGTTATTAATACATGGCTGTATTTAACTTCTTCTAAAACTCTGTTGAATATATACTTAAACTGGATAAGTTTTTGCAACTCTAAACCATCTTCATACTCTTCTAAATAATTTGAAATTTTCTTCTTTATTTTACTTTTTATTTTCTCATCTTTATATAGTAAGAAATACTCATCACTTTCTTCAAAAGATTTTTCTATATGGGGTATTTTTTTATCCTTGTATAAAGGATTTCCATTACTATCATCTTCAAAGTTAATTTTTACTACATATTCAACTTCATTTATTACATCATACAGTTCTACATTTTCTATAAAGTCTCTCAAATATTCTGCGTTATATCCAAATATGTTTAATTTTTCCATAACAGGATGTTTATTTTCCCTTTTTAAAGGATCTTCTTTACTACCTTTTAGTCTTACACCTCTCCCAAATAACTGAACTACTAAACTACCTTCACTTTTTCCAATTTCAAATAAAGATAAAGTATTAATTCTTATAGTATCAAAGCCTTCTAATAATTTTCTTCCTACAATTAAGAACTGAATATTGCTGTTATCTGGGTCTGATAAGAAATTATCTATGATAGAATTATAAAGATGTGATTTCACTTTTATTTTTTCAAACTCAGATATAGATGCAACATTTCCTACATATACAACCGCAAATGATTTATCAGGTTCTCCTAAGGAAAATGATAATTCATTATTGCTAAATTCCCATACTCTAATACTTTGATTATCGTCATTTTTATCTCCATAAAGGCAATAAGTAATTATTTCATCAAATATATCTCTTTCAGGAAGGTCTAAGTTAAAATCTTCTCTATATTTTAAAATTAAATTCAAAGTTTCATTATTTTCATTTTTTAAAAATCTTTGAAATAATTTGTATAACTCGTATATATGAGATGAAACATCTTCATTTTTGTTAGAACCAACTCTATAAACAACAAACATATTTAATGGTAATTTAAACTTTTCAGAGAATTCTTTATCGTCTTTATTTTTTAGATAATACTTTACTTGATTATAATGGGATAACAAGTTTTGAACAAAAAGCTTAAATTTATCAACTGTAATTTCTTTAATTTTTGTTTTACTTTTGTTTTCTGTCATAATTGATAAAACTTTTGAGGTTTCTTCTTTAGGATAAAACTCTGGTGTTTTTCCATATCCATCATCGTGAAATTTATGATAAGGATAAAAGTATATAATTGATTTTGAGTATTCTCTTAAAAGTTTTTCATTTGATTTAATAGCTTGAGCAAAAGTAGCAGAATACTCAAATACAAATCCATTGTTTCCTGCGAGTTTATTTCTATCTTCTCTCCACCCTGATTCTCCTCCTTTATGACCCTCATCAACAAATAAAATATTATCCCCAAAGTCTCCAATATCTTTATCTTTATATCTACTCATAAAAGATCTTAATTGGTGAACCGTTAAAATTACTAAATCATAATTATTACTTTCATACTCTAATATAAGTTTTTCAACTTCTTTAAAAAGTTTAGTATCTCTGTTGTCTTCTATATATCCAATGTTATTAATTCCAAACTTTTCTAAATTTTTCTTATGTTGCAGTGCAAGTTCGTTATTAGGGACAATTAGAAAATATTTTTTTTCAGTTCTTAAATATTTTTTTGTTTGAAGGATGTTTATGTGAAGTATGTGAGTTTTTCCACTTCCAGTAGCCATATAATAAGCAAGTTTGTTTAAAGGCTGATTAACATAATTTTCAAAATATTCTACGCTTTTTTCTAATTTAGTTTTATCTTTTTTAGTATTTTTAATAAGTTCTAATTCATCTCTTTTTATTGCTAAAATTTCCTTTGCTTTAGAGTAATTTTTTTCTATATACTTTTTAAGCTCACTTTCTATATTTTCTCTAAATAAAAAGAAAAGTTCTGTAAAAAGGACTGTAAAAAATTGATAATAAGTAAATATAAATCCATCAATATTTTTTCTTATTTCTTTTTCATAATTTAAAGTATTGCTAATAGCTTCTTCTATTTTATCTTTTTTCCTTTCAAATATAGGTTTTTGAGTTAAATACATTTTTATATCTTCTTGTGTTAATAAATCATATTTATCACTTCTTTTATAAAGTTCTTTTTGTTTGAATCCAATTATTTCTTCAAAAAGAAAGTATAAAAATGTATATTTATGTAATGGTGAAATTTTATTAATTTCTTCTGGTTTCTTGGCACATATATCTTTGCCTTTTAGCAAAGCGTCTAATATCTGCTGATTAGAAAATAACTTCTCTAATATTTCTTTTATTTCATATTTAGACATGTAAGATGGAAGATAGGTTTCTATACTCATTTTGTCCTCTCTAATTGTTGATACTTAAATTTTTACCAGAAAAATCTTTAATTAATAAAGTCCTAAGGTCTGTTAATAGTTCTTTTGCTTTTCCATCTAAAAAGTTCTTTGGATAATACTGATTAATTGCATTTGTATAAATGTTTTTAAATTTATCAATGTTTTGTAATACATCTCTTATAAATTTTTCTTCTTTTTGTATGTTTTCTTTTAACTGGTTAATATCTTTTGATAACTCTTTAATTTCTCTCCATATTACTGCTTCTTTATCAGAAATAACAAATACATATTTTCTATTTTCGAACTCTTTTTCAAAAATTTTTCTTACATTTAAAGGTTTTATTAAGTTATAAGTTTCTATCAGGTCTATTACTTTCTCTTCTCCGTCTATGTTTAATTTAAACTCAAATGGATTAGTTAAAAGTTCATCTTCAACTGTCATAAGTAGTGATTTTGAGTTATTTATCGCTACATCAGAAAGTAGATTTAATAATTCCTGCTCTGCTAACTCTGGAAATAATTCTTGTAATTTTTTTAATTCTTCGGTTTTTTCTTTTATAGGATTGTTGTTAAATTCTACATTTTCAAGGGTATCTTCATACTGCTCTAAATACAAGTATTTAAAAAATCCTCCACCTTGCCAGTTGACTTCTTTTGAAATTCCTACATTATCACCATATAAAACTTTTTTCATTCTTAGAAGTATTATGGTTTCAAAATGGTCATCAAGCTCAACTCCTATCCATTTTCTTTTAAGTTTATGGGCTACTGATATCGTAGTTCCACTTCCTAAGAAGAAATCAAGGATATAATCTTTTTCATCAGATGTTGAGTTTATAATTCTATAAAGAAGTTCTTCGGGTTTCTGAGTTTGAAAATTTGTTCTTTCCTTTGACATCGGATTTATAAATTGAATACTCCATACATCATTCGCATATTTTTCTTGCTTAGTCGCATCTATTATTTTGTCATACTTTGATTTATCTATTTTACCTTCTGTTATAGCTTTATTCACCAAATCCCAGTCATATACAAGTAATTGTCTTAACTTTTTATCCCCTTGTTTTATAGTGTTTGTATTCCAACCTTTTCTTTTTCTTTCTAATAATTCTTCATTTAATTGTTCTGTAATTTCAAAAAATTTTAACTTTGAATAATTTTTTGCAAACCATTGAATGTAATCATGCATATTTTGTAGTTTTTTAGTTCGTGTGGTCCATCTTTCATATACCCAAATTATCTCATTTAAATAATTTTCTTCTCCAAAAATTTCATTTAGCAAAAACCTTCCATAATGGTCTGCATTTTCATCCAAATGCAAAAACAAACTTCCACTTGTATTTAATAATTCTTTTGCAATTTTCAATCTATCTTGCATCAATGTTAACCAAGTAGCATCTTGATAATTATCTTTATATAAAAAGTCTTTACCTGTATTGAATGGTGGGTCTATGTAAATCGTCTGCACCTTTTCTTTATATTTAGGCAATATAGTATTTAATGCCTGATAGTTGTCAGATTTTATTAAAATGCCATCTAATTCTTCTTCTAAATTATCAAACTGCTCTAATATCCTATACTTTAGATGAGGAAAATATTTTGTATCTATTGGTAATGTTTTATATTTTTTATAATTTTCTAAAATTTTAGGCAGTTCATCAATATTTTCTTTTAATTTTTCATCATTCTTCTCAAATAAATCACTTTGTTTTGAGTTTAATACAGTTGCCACTCTTTTAAGAATTTGATTAAGAAAACTGTAATCTTTATAGAAAATGTTTTCTAAAGTTTCCCTATCACTTTCAAATAAACTTTCCCAAGTTTCTTTCTGTTTATCTGTAAGCCATTCCTTTTTTATTTCTAAGTTCTTAATTTCATTCCACTTAATAAATAATTCATAAAGACTTATATTTGAATCATTTATAAACCCAAGTTCTTTCCATTCCTCTTTTTGCCTTTCAAATCCTTCAAATCTCTCAATATCTTTTAATATTTCTATGTTTTTTAACCTATCTAATGTAATAACATAATTAACATCATAAGCAAACTTTTTCTTTTCCCATAAAAGTAGTTGTAAATCTTCCATCTTTGATAAAAATTCTATTATCTTTATACCTATTTCCTTTGTTAAAACTGCCTCTTTAAGAGTTTGTGGATTATCAAACTTAATTACTTCATTTTTTAGAAAATATTCCAATTCCTTTGTTAAAAAGTTCTTTAAATTTTTATGTATAAAGAAATCAGAGTTCCTAAGATTTTTGAATTTATCTATATGAAATTGTAAATCTTCCTTAATACTCTCAGGCAAACTTAACTTATCTTTTAAAAGCTCAAATAAATTTTCTACATTAAATTCAACCTCGTCATCTTGTGAATTATTATTTTTCCTAAATGCAAGTTTAACTATAATTTGATTGCTTTCTTTTAATTCTTCTGGAGTTTTTACTAAAAATATATTTCTCGTTTCTTTCTGATTTCCTTTAATTTCATCTACTCTATTTTTATCTATTTGAAAAACTATTTCTCTGCCGTCTAATTCAAATTTATAATTGTTATAATAGTTAATACTTTTTATATAATGCTGATTTTTTGTAATCCAGTAAAATAATACTTCTTCACCATTGTAATCTAAGTGATACACCCCTTTTTGATTTCTATTTTGTTTAAAATTAGGAACAGGATAAAAGTCTCCATCCTCATAAAATCTTTCAAAAAATGAAAGTATATGCTCAAAAACTATATTTCTGATTTCATTTATCTTTTCTTTACTTTCTTCTGTTAAATGCTTTTTAATTGAGTTATCTATTATATTTTTAAGTTCATTGTCTATAAAATCTTGAATTTCTTCTTGCTTTCTTTTAAAAACTCTATAAACCCCAAAATCAAGGTCTATTTTATCTTTATTAAATTGAAATATTTTTTTAAGAAATTCTTTAAATTTATCTTCTTTATTAACTTGCATAAATACCACCTCATTTATTTACATTCTTTTACATACTGATAATTATAAACAGGTGTGATTAAAAAAATCAAGCTACTGTATTTATCCACTTGGAAAATCCAAGGTAAAAATTTTATTTCGCACAAAAAATGTGCAAAAGTATATTTACTTTTAAAAATTTTTAATATATCTTTTATACCACAATTTTATTTAGAAAGGAGGAAAACCAGAGTTGATAGGATTTGGACCCCATTTAATGGTTGATGGTTATGAAGGGTCGTTTGAGGCATTAGCAAGTGTGGAAGCTGTGACAAACTTCCTAGACACACTTCCAGCAGAGATAGGAATGACAAAGATAATGCCACCTTATGTATTTAAATACGATGGTGGAGAAAAGCCTGAAGATTGGGGAGTATCTGGGTTTGTTATCATAGCTGAGAGCCATATAAGTATTCACACTTTTCCGGAGAAAGGATACTTTTCAATAGATATATTCTCATGTAAAGACTTTAATATTCCAGCTGCATTGGAAATCATTAAGTCTTTCTTCGGAACAGATAAACTTGAAATTCAAACAACTTCAAGAGGAACAGAGTTTCCAAGAGATATATCTTTAGCAACAACAATAACTTCTTCACAAAGAAATAGATTAATATAATTAACAAGCCGGCTTTCAGCCGGCTTCGTATCTTAAAAAAAGGCTACTTTATTTTTCCCGCTTCTTTTAGCAATATAAAGCGCTTCATCTGCTCTTTTATATATGGACTCTTTCGTATCTTCTTTTTTGCTTTCTGTTACACCAAAACTTGCAGTAAATTTTATTATTCTATCTTCAAACCTTACCTCTCTATTTTCAATTATATTTCTTATCCTCTCAGCCACCTTTATTCCGTTTTCTAAAGGCACTCCAGGCAAGATTATTCCAAACTCTTCCCCCCCTATCCTTCCGATTATTGTATTAGCTCTTAAAAAGATTCTTAAAACATTAGAAATCTCTTTCAAAACTAAATCACCAGCCAAATGTCCATAAGTATCATTAATTGCTTTAAAGTTATCAATATCTAATAAGATTAATGTGAAAATATAATCCTTATCTCTCACTTCTTTTAATAAATCTTCCAGTGTTCTATCGAAGCTTCTACGGTTTACAACACCTGTTAAGAAATCAATAGTCGCATCTTGTTTTGCAATTTTGAGTTCTATGTTTAGTTTTTGAATTTCTTTATGGTAATTTTCTAACTTTTCTGTTAGATTTTCATTCTGATGTTTTATAAATTCAAGTTCTTGTAAAATTTTAGAAAATTTCTCATCATCTGATCTTTTTGTAATTTCCTCATGTTTTATTATGTTTTCTCTATGCAAGTAAGCAACGTTTAATATATCAAAAAGTTTTTCTTCTATGTTGTCTGCTATTTTTTCCAATTTTTCTGATGTTTGTCTTATATCTTTCTCAAAAAAATTTTCATCTTTGCCTATATTAAAATTTTTTTCATACAATCGCCCATAGAGATTAAATATTTCTTTATCCGTTAAGGACTCTTTACTTTCTACTAAATGACAAAAAACTAAAAACCATCTTTCATAATTCTTTGGAGTCATTAAGATGTTATACTTAAGCATAAACTTTACTTGACGACGAATTATTTCAAGAAGTGTTTCTAATTCCTCCTCTTTTAAACGATCTCCAAAAGATTCTATTTTATCTAAAATTTTACATCCATTCATAATATAAAACCCGATTCTTTATTCTTATTTCTTTTTCGCAGTTTCTTGAGCAAACTTTAATATGTCTTCTTCCGAAATATCAATACCGTGTTCTTTTACAAACTCTTTGAGATTTTCTACTATATTTTCTACTTTAGAGAGAGACCTTCCTTTGTCTGGAGTTGGGTCTTTAACTAAGCCGTATATCTGTCTTCCTTCATGCCACTCTGGTAAGTATTCAGTTATAGGTAAACCTTCTGGTGTTGTAAACAATAAACAATGACAGTATTTAAATATCTGCATCTCATCACAGGCACATATCCATCTTCTCTTTTGAACTTCTTCCTTTTTATCTGGATAGAAATTACAAGGACATAAAGGTTTTCCTAACTCTTGAACGTGAGCTGCAAGTCCTTGTATAACAGCCATTCTCACTTCTTCATTAGGATTTGGTACTGTTCCTGACCTTTCTGCAAAGGTATTTGCAAAGTTTTTCATCTTTTCTAATATTTCTGGTTTAATGTTTTCCATATAAATCCTCCAAATTTAATGTTAAAAAATTGTCCATTCTTACTTAAAAAATATATATGACAAATCTCATTGGTTTTGCAAAATCTCAAAAATACGATTATTATTATAACAAATCATAGATAGGGAGGCTTACTATGAAAAAGTATCTAACAACTTTAGCTTTAGGTGTATATATTTCTTACGCTGGAGATTTAACATTAAAAGAGCCACCAAAGACTCTCTCAAAGTATTATCCTCCAAACTCAAACAAAATGGAGTTTTTAAATAGTATGTATGCAATGTCAACAGCTTTCACTGGAATGTTTACAAATATACAGGAAAACGATTGGAAAAATGCAGAGAAATGGGCTAATATTTTAAGGGAAAACTACTTAAACATAGGTAAGATGGTTCCAGAGTTTGATAAAGGATTAAAGAAAAATGAAGTAAATGCATTAGTTGAAGCTGTAAAATCAAAAGATATAGAAAAAGCAAAATTTAATGCAGATGCTGTAGGTAAGTCTTGTATGCAGTGCCATCAAAACTACAAAGTATCAATAAAAATTCTTTACCATTACCCATCTTTTGAAGTAATAAACATAGAAGACCCTGTAAGTAGGTCTAATGTAGAATTTCATGAATACATGAAAAAAGTTTCAGATTCTATGAAAAAAATGAGAGTTTACTTAGAAGATGGCAAGTTTGATAAAGCAGTAGCAGAAGGAAACAACTTCATAAAAAGAGTAAAAGGCATATCTCAAAGTTGTAATGAATGCCACAACAATAAACTATCTATTGAAATATATCAAGGTAAAGAGTTGGAAGATAAGTTAAATCTTTTATCAAAGGCTTTACAATCTAAAAATAAGGAAGAAGTTTACAAAATGGTAGGATGGGTTTCTATGAATAACTGTTCAAAATGCCACAATACTCACCAAACTATAGCTGAGATAAAAGAAAAGTTTAATAGGTAAAGATTTATGATATAATTGGTTTATGAGTATATTAGATATATTTAAAAAGAAAAAAGATGAAATAGACGAAAAGTATTTTGATAAAATCATAGGCGTTTACAATAGAGATTACATCTCGGTCTTAGAGAAAGATTTTTTAAAGAAAAATTACGCTTTTTTATTAATAGATTTAGATAATTTTTCTAAAATATTAGAATTATATGGAAAGGAATTTGGAGATCTTATATTACGAGACCTAGTACATCTTATAAAAAAAAATATTAGAGAAAACGACAAAATTATCAGAATCGGCTATGATGAATTCTTAATACTTTTAGGAAAAGATGGAAATGATTCTAACTATATAGGAATAGCTGAAAGGATAGTAGATAAAATTGCTATCAATCCATTTTTCATAATAAAAGATAAAGTTAAAATAACCGTTTCTGCAGGATTATATATAAATGCCGATAAAGAAAAAAGTTTTGAAGATGCATTTAAAAAAGTAGACAAAGCTTTAATGTTAGCAAAAGAAAAGGGTAAAAACAGAGTTGAGTTATACAGTGAGAAAAGTATCAACCATATTGATAGAAGACTTTCCGATATAAAAGACGCCATAGCAGAGAACAGAGTAATATGCTTTTACCAACCTATATTTAACGTGCAAACGTTTAAAACATTTAAATTTGAAAGTTTAGTAAGAATAATAACTAAAGAAAGAAAAATTATTTTACCGGGAATGTTTCTAAATGCTATTAAAGGGAGCCACGTTTATAAAGAATTAACAAGAAAAACGATAGAATTTAATTTTTTAGTTCTAAATAAAAAAAATATAGATATAAGCATAAATTTACTGCCTTCAGATATCTTAGATGAAGATATATCAAAGCTCCTACTATCAATAGGAAAAAACTTTAGAGAAAAAGTTACTATTGAGCTTTTAGAATCAGAAGGTATTGATGAGTATTCAAAATTAAGAGATAAGATAAATACACTGAAAGATGCTGGATACAAAATTGCTTTAGACGATTTTGGTAGTGGTTTTTCTAATATTTTGCACATAGTAGAGATTAGTTTTGACTACATTAAAATAGATGGACAGATAATTAGAAAGTTAGATAAAGACCCCATTTCTTATATCGCAGTAAAAGCTATTAAAGGATTTACAAAGGAGCTTAATATACCTACTGTTGCAGAATTTATATCTTCACAAGAAATATTTAATAAAGTAAAAGAGTTAGGCATAGACTATGGTCAAGGTTACTTCTTTAAAGAGCCTATACATCCTTCTGAGATTCGATGATTTCTAACAGTGTTGTTCTGTTTATGGTAGCAGTTCCAATCTCCCCTACTACATAACCTGCTGCATAGTTAGAAATTGTAGCACTCTCTTCCCAAGTCCCACCTGCTAACCTTGATAAAGCTAAAACTGAAATTACTGTATCTCCAGCTCCAGTAACATCAAAAACTTTCCTTGCTCTAGCCGGAATTCTTAAAACTTTATCTTTATCAAAGAGAGCCATACCTTCACTACCAAGGGTGATAAGGAGTTGCTGGATATTTAAGCTTTCCATTATTTTTCTTCCCACTTTTTCTAAACTTTCTGACCTTTCTGCTTTTACACCTTCATAGGCTTCCTTTTTATTTGGAGTCATTATTGTAATTCCTTTATAAAGATGGAAGTTAGAAGGTTTTGGGTCTACAAAAACAGGTTTGTTAATAGATTTTATATAATCCATAATTTTTTCAGTAATAACTCCTTTACCATAGTCAGATACGATAAAGCCATCTACTTGATTTTCAATTTCTCTCAAGGCTTGTAATAATTTTTCTTCGATTTCTTTATCTATTGGCTTTCTTTCTTCTCTATCTATCCTTAAAAGTTGCTGACTAACTGCTATTACTCTTGTTTTTTCTATTGTAGGTCTTGTATTGTCTTTGATTAAAACAGGAGTTATTCCTTTTTCTTTAATTAGATTTTCTATCAGCCTACCATTTTCATCGTTTCCTATAATTCCAATCATATATACTGTTGAATCTAAAGATACTATGTTGTTAGCTACGTTTGAGGCTCCACCTAAAGATAAAGTTTCTTTTTTTACGTCAACTATCGGGACAGGAGCTTCAGGAGATATTCTCTCTACTTCTCCCCATAGATACTTATCAAGTATAACATCACCTACAACAGCTATCTTTATACTACTAAACTTTGAGATAAGCTCTCTTGCTCGTTGTATATTTATCATGGGAATAAAGGTAAATCCTCTAAACAGTAGTTTTCTGGTTTATTCAGCACTAAATTTAAATTTTGAACTGCCTGAGAAGAAGCTCCTTTTGACAGATTGTCAATGGCAGAAGTAATGACTGCAATATTATTTTTTTCATCGTAATCTACGTATATGTCGCAGAAGTTTGTACCGATTACTTCTTTTATTCTTGAAGGTCTTTCTTGAAGTCTTATAAAACGCTCATTTTTATAAGTTTCATAGTAAAGATCTTTTAAATCCTTTTTAGATATTTTTAAAAAAACATTTATAGTAGATAGCATTCCTCTTGATACTGGAATAATGTGGGGAGTAAATCTTATTGATATCTTTTTTCCAGATATATTTTCTATAACATCTTCCATTTCTGGAGTGTGTCTGTGTTTTGTAATATTATAGGCGTAAACATTTGAATAACTTTCTGGGTACATAAAGTCTTCTTTTAGATGTCTTCCAGCTCCTGAAATTCCTGATAATGCATTTACGATAATAGGGTTGTCTTGATTTAGTAATTTATTTCTTATAAGTGGATACAGACCAAGTAAAACAGATGTAGGATAACACCCCGGATTTGCTACAATTTTTGCAGTTTTTATTTTATCTCTATAAATCTCTGGAAGTCCATAAACAGCTCTTTCTAACAAATCAGGATAGTTATGGTCAAATCCATAATAATCCTTGTAAACTTCAGCTTTCTTTATCCTGTAAGCAGCTGATAAGTCTATTACAGTTTTTCCATTATTGTAAAGCTGTTTTGCCAGCTCTAAAGAAGCTTCGTGTGGTAAACAAAGAAAGTAAATATCTGATAAGCTAAAATCTAAATCTTCTCTGAATATAAGGTTTTCATACTTTGATTTTGTAAAAACAGGGAAAACATCTTTCAACGTTCTCCCTGCATACTGTCTTGAAGTTATCTGATTTATTTCTACATCTTTGTATCTTGATAGTATTCTTAAAAGCTCAGCACCAGTGTATCCTGATGCTCCTGCTATAGCAACATACATATATATTAACGTTTAGACCATCTGTATTTCGCTCTTGCACCCATTTGGTTGTATTTCTTACGCTCTTTAACTCTAGCATCTCTGGTCATTAATCCTGCAGCCTTTAAAGCAGGTCTTAAAGATGGATTGTAAGCTTCTAAAGCCTTTGCTATTCCGTACATCACAGCTTCAGCTTGAGCTGGCTTTCCACTTCCTTTTACAGTTGCATATACATCAAATTTACCAAGTGTTTCTGTAACTACAAACGGATGGTTGATTTTAGCCATTAGAATATCTCTTTCAAAGTAATCTCTTGCGTCCCACTCTTTTCCAGAAGTGCTTCTTACTTTTACTTTACCTTCACCTGGGAATATCCAAACTCTTGCAATTGATTCTTTTCTTCTTCCTGTTCCATAAAATGAATTTTTTGGGTCTATTTTTACTGTCTTTTCCATAATTCCTCCTTATAATACCTTCCAGAGTTTTGCTAACTCTTCTAAAGATTTTGGATTTTGAGCTGTATGGTTATGATCTTCACCTGTATAGAGCTTTAATCTTTTCATATATCTTTTTTGGAGTTTATTTTTAGGAAGCATTCTTTCTACAGCCAGTTCTAAAGCTCTTGTAGGTCTATTTTCTATCATCCACTGCAGATTTCTAACCTTCAATCCACCAGGAGTGTTTGTATGAAACTTGTACTCTTTGTCTGTTAGCTTTTTACCAGTTACGGTAAACTTGTCTGCGTTTAATACAATAACGTAGTCTCCACAATCTACGTCTGGTTGGAAGTAAGGCTTATGTTTTCCTCTTAAAACATTTGCTATTAAAGAAGCAAGTCTTCCTAAGTTTTTTCCTTTTGCGTCTATTACATACCAGTCTCTTTTAACATCTTCTTTACGAAGATAGAATGTTTTCATTCTTCCACTCCTCTCTTTAAAAAATTCAAAATAGTATTATATCAAAAATTTATACTTATGTAAAGTTAAACATTAGGAGCAATTAAACCGTAGTTCCCTGCCTTTTTTCTGTATATAACGTTTATTTGTCCTGTTTCTGAGTTTATAAACGGCATAAAAAATGCTCCAGTTTCTTCCAACAATAACCTTGCATCCTCTACAGTCATGGGTTTTTCAGACGGTAGAGGCTCGAGTGTTATTAAAGGTCTTTCTATTGAAGGAGTTACAGGCGTATGTTCTTTTAATGATTCTAACTTTGCCTGTCTTCTTTTTTCTTCTATTCTTCTACTTTTTAATCTAATAAGCTGTCTTTCAACTTCATCTATAACAAAGTCAATAGCAGAATAAAGGTCGTTACTTTCTTCCCAAGCATGTATCACACCACCACCTGGAGTGTTAAAGTAAACGTCAATATCTACTCTGTTTCTGTGTCTGTGCTTTTCAAAATCGTAAACAACCCTAACTCTAACAGAGTCTTCAGAAGTGTCTAAATCTTTCAGGTAGTTTTTTAATCTTTCAAGCTTATGTTCTGTATAAGCTTTAATAAAATCTGTTAACTCAATGTTTTTTCCGACATGTTCTACTTGCATCGTAGCCTCCTTAAATTTTTTTTCTTTTTCTTGAATCTGGAATATTCATTTCTTCTCTATACTTTGTTACAGTTCTTCTTGCAACTTTAATACCCTGTTTTTTTAGCAGTTCTACAATCTCGTTATCGCTGTAAGGTTTTTTGGAGTCTTCTTTTGCTATTAAATCTTTGATTAAATATTTTACACGATCTGAAGAAATATTCCCACTTTCTTTACTTGCTTTGTTTGAGAAAAATAGTTTTAAAGGTATAACTCCGAAAGGAGTTTGAATATACTTGCTGTTTACAAGCCTGCTGATAGTCGATTCGTGAAGCCCAACTTGTTTTGAAACGTCTTTCAGGGTTAAAGGCTTAAGATACTCTTTTCCATTTAGTATAAAGTCTTTTTGGTAATCTACAAGAAATTGTGCTAACTTTTGAAGGTTTTCTCTTCTTTGCTGAATACCGTTTATCAAACCTACTGCCTTTTGTAGTTTCTCATACAAAAACTTTTTTGCATCTTCTGATAGATTTTTTTGATTTAACAGTTTTTTATATTGAGAAACAAGGTTTATATTTGGTATTCCTTCGTCGTTAATCTCTATTTTAAAAGGTTTTTCTGGGTCGTCTGTAAAATGTAAAAATATATCAGGTTCTATGTAAGTTATTTCAAAGTCTTCATAACCGTAAAGTGGATAAGGTCTTAAAGATTTTATGTTTTCTACAATTTCTTCAATTTCTGAATCTGTCAACTCATATTTTTGTTTTAAATACTCTTTGTCGTTTATTTTATCCAAATTGTTTTCTATCATTTCTTGAACTGTCTTGTCTTTTCCGTATCTGTCTTTATACTCTTGATATAAAAACTCTTTAAAGTTTAAAGATCCAATACCAGTTGGCTCTAAGCTCATTACTTTTTTTCTTACTTTTTCTACAGTGTCTAAATCTACTAATAATTTTTGTTCTATCTCTTTAAGTGTGTCTTGGGATATGTATCCTTTTTCATCTACATTTTCTACTATTTGAGTTGCTATCTCTTTTTCTAATCCGTCAAACTCTATATCTATCTGGGTTTGTAAGAAATCGTATAAAGAAGGCTTATAGGTTAGTTTATAAAAAGGGTCTTTTTCTTCGTCATCTTCATAGTAGGAGCTGAATTCTTTACTTTCTAAATTTAAATCAGGTTGAATGTAGGATACTTCTTCTAAAAATGGATTTTCTTCTAACTCTTTGTTTATTTCTTGAATTAACTCTGTTTTTGGTAGGGTTATAATATTTAGCTGTTGTTTTAAAGCTAATGTTAGCTTTAGCTTATTTTGAAGCTTTAGACTAAGTCCTTGCTTCATCTATCATTTCCTTGATTTTCTTTATTGTTTGATTTTTGTCTTGAGATTGTAAAATAGGTCTGCCTATTACTAAGATATCAGCTCCATTTATAACTGCTTGTTTTGGAGTTGCTATTCTTGTTTGGTCATCTGTTTTTTCTGCCACAAGTCTTATCCCTGGGACTACTGCTAAAAATGGCTTATCTATGTTTGATTTTAAATACTTTACTTCGTGGGAAGAGCAGACTATACCATCTAAACCGTTTAAAATCCCTTCTCTTGCAAGGTTTAAAGCCAAATCTTCCAATGAATACTGGCTTTTTACGTAATTTACATACTCTTGAGAGTGGCTTGTTAATATAGTAACACCTAAAAGTTTTAGATTTGAGTTTCCTTTTGCCTCTACTGCTTTTTTAATCATTTCTCTGCCACCTAAAGTATGGATAGTAAGGTAATCAGCTCCTATTTCTATTGATGCTTTTACGCCGTTGTAAACTGTGTTTGGTATGTCGTGAAGTTTTAAGTCTAAAAAAAGCTCAAACCCTCTGTCTTTAATACTTTTAACCAACTCTTTTCCATACTTTATAAAAAGCAGGTAGCCTACTTTTACTATTACTTTTTCTTCAATTTCATCAAGTATTTTGTAGGCTTCTTTATCGTTTTCTACGTCTAAGGCTAAGGCTATCTTCACTTTCTACCTACCGCTCTTTTTATTTCATCAATAGATATTTTATAATAAATCGGTCTTCCGTGGGGGCAAACGTTTGGATTTTCTGTCTTTATCCAGTTCTTTATAAGCTCTTGGGCTTTTTCTAAAGTAAGTCTGTCTCCAGCTGTAATAGACATTCTACAGGATAGTGAAGATGCAACTTTTTCATGGGTAATGTCAGGATAGCTTTCTATTATTTCATACAGCGTTTCTACTGCTTTTGGAATTTGCATATTATAAGGTATTGATATTAGACTGTTATTTTCCACTTTAAAACCTAACGTTTCTAAAGTACCATTAATCTCTTTTAATACAAACTC
Organism: Sulfurihydrogenibium subterraneum DSM 15120; assembly: GCF_000619805.1. NCBI lineage: Bacteria > Pseudomonadati > Aquificota > Aquificia > Aquificales > Hydrogenothermaceae > Sulfurihydrogenibium > Sulfurihydrogenibium subterraneum. The sequence continues at coordinate 416,040 of NZ_JHUV01000008.1, forward strand.
CTGTTTTGGAGATAAATCTAATCTAAAAGGAGATAGTAATCTCTGAGATGGAATTTTTTTATTTTCTCTCAGCTGTGATAGTATAATCTCATACATTACTCTTTCGTTTGCTACGTGCTGGTCTATAAAGTAAACGAAAGAATCACCGTAAACTACTATAAAAGTATCTTCAATCTGTCCAATTATTTCAAACTTTCCTTCTTTTGTAGGATATACTGATTTTGGTTGTCTTAACTCTTGGTATGAAACAGTAAAAGTTTTAAACTCGTTTAAGTTATCTTTTAACAAAGACTCAATCATATCAGCTATAACTTTTTCTTTTTGAAACTTAACTTCTATCTTTGCAGGATGGACGTTTACATCTATAAAGTAAGGTGGAAGTTCAAAAAACAAAATAAAGAAATTATCTCCTATTTTCTTTTTCATTATAGAGCTGATAAAAGGGCTTTTTACAGGTCTTTTATTTACAAATATATGGCTTTTTTTTGTTTTAACAGAGTCTAAACTAATAAATCCGTAAACTTTTCCTAAATAGTTTTCATACTCTACGTACTTTAAATTTTCAACAAAACTTTTACCGTAAATAAGAGTTATTCTCTCTTTTAAAGAAGATGGATAAAGGTTGTAAATCTCTTTCGAATCTATAGAGAGTTTAAAGTGTTTATCTGGATTGGCAATAGCGTAATTCACAAAAACAGAAACGTTATGTATATTTTCTGTGTTTTCTGACTTTAAAAACTTTTCTCTTGCAGGGACGTTGAAGAAAAGGTCTTTAACCTCTACTTTTGTTCCTACAGGACAGCCAACCTCTGAAAAAGACAGTATTCTACCTCCTTCTACAGACAGCTGACTACCGTGTAAGTTGTTTTTTGTCCTCGAAGTTATTGTAAGTCTACTTACTGAGGATACACTTGATAAAGCTTCACCTCTAAAACCGTAGGTGATTATACTGTATAAGTCTTCTGCGGCTGTTATTTTACTTGTGTAATGTCTTTTTACTGCATTAATAATGTCTTGTTTTTCAATACCTTCTCCGTTGTCAAAAACTGATATAAGTCTTTTACCAGCTTTTTCTATATAAACGTCTATCAAAGATGCAGATGCATCAAGGGAGTTTTCTATAAGCTCTTTTAGTACTGAAGCAGGTCTTTCTACTACCTCTCCAGCTGCTATTTTATTTACCACCTCATCTGGTAATGGTTTTATCTTCATTCTTTCTTTTCCTCTACTTTTAATTTTAATCCGTTGACTTCAACTATTTTTACAGCTGCGCCTGCTGGTATGTATTTATCTGAATAGGCATTCCATAACTCTCCGTGATACATCACTTTACCATACTTTTTATTAATATCGCTTACAGCTTCTGCGGTGTCTCCTATCATTGCCTCTAAACCTGTTTTAGGTTTTTCTCTTTGAATTTTTAAAGATAGATAACTTACAACAAAGAAAAATACAGCACTAAATAAAACAACAGGTATTATAACAGTTAAAGATAAATCTCCGTAAGGTGAGTCAGAAGGAAGTAAAATTATAGACCCAAGTAATATAGAAATAGTTCCAGCTAAAGCCAATCCACCAAATAGTGGCGTTATAGCTTCTAATATAAGAAATAAAACACCTAAACCTATAAGTATCACTCCCAACCAGTTTGCAGATAAAATGTTTAGAGAGTACAAAGCCAAAGCCAAAGATATTAAACCAACCGTTCCTGGAATTATACTTCCCGGATTGTAAAGCTCAAAAAATATTCCATAAAAGCCTACCATTAAAAGTAAATACGCAACCGTAGGGTTAGAAAGTAAGGATAAAAGTTCTTCTTTAAAACCTTTCTCTACAAATACAATCTTCTCACCTTTAAGATTTAAAGTTATCTCTTTAGAATTTTTAACAATCTTTTTACTATCTAACTTGTTTATTAAATCATTTAAATCATTTGCGATTAAATCAACAACCTTTTTATTAACAGCTTCGTCTGCAGGAAGGTTTACACTTTCTGTTATCATCTTTTGAATGATTTCTGCGTTTCTACCTTTTTCTTTTGCAATTGCACTTACAAATGCAACCATATCGTTTACTACTTTTTTCTTCATCGTCTCTTCTATATCTTTGCCTTCCATAGAAACAGGAGAAGCAGAGCCGATATTGGTAGAAGGTGCCATAGCTGCAATATCAGCTGATACAGTAATTATAGCACCTGCAGAAGCAGCCCTTGAACCGGGTGGATATACAAAAACAATAAAAGGAAGTGAAGTATTTTGAATTATCTTTATTATCTCCCTCATTGAAGTATCTAAACCCCCAGGGGTATCAAGCTCAAGTATTACTGCCTTTGCTTTTTCTTTTTCTGCTTTTTCTACCAGTCTTTCTACATAATCAACGGTAGTAGGAGTTATAGCATCGTTCCATTTACCAACAAAAATATCAGCAAATGAGAAATTAAAAATAAATAAAATGAAAAATAATACTTTTTTCATTTGTAAATACCCGCAAGTATTATTATTATGAGTTATTATAGCCTGAAATTGATTTTTTGAAAGATTTTAATAAAACACGTATTGGAACTATTTTGAGCTTTGGGACTACCTTGAAAAACTACTTGGTTGTGAAGTTGACCTTGTAAGATCAAAACTTCTAAGAAATGAGATAAAAGATGAAATTTTAAAAGATGTGGTTAATGTATGAAATTAAGGGAGCCTCGGAAGCTCCCTTATATATTGTTTATAACTTAACTACGTTAGCAGCTCTTGGACCTTTTTCTTCTTGAACTATTTCAAACTCTACCTTCTCTCCTTCTTCAAGGTTTTTAAATCCTTTTCCTTGAATAGCTGAGAAGTGAACGAATATATCCTGTCCGTTATCATCTCTTGTGATGAAACCAAATCCTTTTTTAGAATCAAACCATTTCACTGTTCCTGTAACTTTCATACCTTCTTCCTCCTAAACTCTAACTACGTTTGCTGCCTTAGGACCTTTCTCGTCCTGAGCGATTTCAAACTCTACCTTCTGACCTTCTTCAAGAGTTTTAAAACCTCTTGATTGAATTGCTGAAAAATGGACAAAAACGTCACCTTGGCCATCATCTCTTGTGATGAATCCAAATCCTTTCTTTGAGTTAAACCACTTAACTGTACCTGTGATACGCACGACAAAAAACCTCCAAAAATTAATTAAAATTACCTCTAACAGAAGAGGTTTAAAGAAATACTTTTTGATTGTGGGACTTACGAAGACTTTTTGATTTGTGTCTTACTCCCCTTGGTACTTCTTTAAACATCTTCTATTATTTATGTATACATATTATGGGATAGGTGCAATAAAAAGTCAACTATATACTGCACTTTTTTTATGCAGTATTTTTCGTTATTCCATACTTGTCAAATCGACAAAAAAGATATATCCTTATATCTGTAAATTATCGCTGAGGTGTATAAGATGGAAATATCATATTTAAGAATATCTGTAACAGATAAATGTAATTTAAAATGTTTTTACTGCAGACCAGACAATATGGAGTTTATTCCTCACGATGAGATTTTAAGATATGAAGAAATCGCAAAATTAGTCAAAGCAATGACAAAATATGGACTAAAAAAAGTCAGAATAACAGGCGGAGAACCATTAGTCAGACCACAAATAGAAAATTTAGTATCACTGCTTAAAAGCATTCCTCAGATAGAAGATATAGGAATGACAACAAATGGAATAACACTATCTCATCATGCGGAAAAATTAAGAAAAGCTGGGTTAAATAGATTAAACATAAGTATAGATAGCCTAAAACCAGATTTATTCTATCAGATAACAAAAGGAAGATTAGAAGATGTTTTAGAAGGTATAAGAGTAAGCAAAAAGTTAGGATTTGACCCTATAAAGATAAATGCGGTGGTAATAAAAGGTTTAAATGAAGATGAAGCTCTTGATTTTGTAGAGTTTGCCATAGATTACGGCGTAGAAGTTAGATTTATAGAGATGATGCCCCTTGGACAAGGGTCTATAAAATGGGAAAAAGATATGGTCCAGCCTCTTGAAGATATAAAAAGAAAAATAGAGGAAAAGTACGGAACACTAATTCCATCGTTTTCAATTGGTAGTGGAGCTGCCAGAGTCTATGAGATACCAAAGTATAAGGCAAAAATTGGATTTATAACCCCTATATCAAATCCATTCTGCGATGGCTGCTCTAAATTAAGACTCACTGCTGAAGGTAGTATCAAATTATGTCTTAGAACAGATGAAGAGATTCCTGTAAAAGAAGTTTTGAGATACGGAAGTGAGGAAGACTTAGACAGATTTTTACAAAAAGTATTAGTAGCAAAAGAAATATCAAATCTAAAGATTAAAAATAGTAGCTATGCTTTTTCAGACTGCGTCAGGGTAATGACAAGTATAGGTGGGTAAATTAATTTAATTTGAATTTTTTAGTGTATAATCTTTTTTAAAAAATTTTAGGTGATTTGCCATGGCAGAGATTAAAGGTCAAATTGACAAGGAGGTTATTGATACTCTTGTATCTTTAACAAGGAATATCTTGGGGGATAAAGCGGTTGACCAAATACTAAGAGTTTTACCTGAAAAACTTGAAGGAGTGCCCACGGGAAGAGATATAGTTTTTGCATTCGCTGATGAAGTACAAAATATGTATGGTCAAAAAGGTGGTTATGCTATTGTAAGACAGCTTGGTAGAGAAGTTGCAAAAGTTTTGATGGAAAATCATCCAAAAGAAGAATGGGAAGAATTACTTGAAAAAAGTTTGAACACTTTTGGTTTTGCATACAAAATAGAAAGAAATAAAAATGAAGCTTATATATGCAACTGTGTATTTTACGAAGGTGCTTTAAAGCCAAGAAACTTAGCACCTATTGAACACTGCGTTTGCTGGTGTGGATGGGGGTTTATAGAAGGTTTTGTAAGGAAGTTAGAAGAAGGTGTAAAGGGCATTCAATGGGTTGAAAGGGATTATGAAAATCAAAAATGTAAGTTTATATTTTTGAGGGAAGAAGATGGATAAAGCTTTAATAGGAGTACTAACTATATCAGACAGAGCAAGTAAAGGTATTTATGAAGACATAAGTGGAAAGGCGATTATAGATTACTTAAACGACGTTTTAATAACACCTTTTGACGTAGATTATAGAGTTATACCAGATGAGCTTGAACTTATTAAAGAAACCATGATAGATATGGTAGATAATAAAGGCTGTTGTCTTATACTTACTACTGGTGGAACAGGACCAGCAAAAAGAGACGTCACTCCTGAGGCAACGGAAGCTGTCTGTGAAAAGATGATGCCAGGATTTGGAGAACTGATGAGACAAGTTTCTCTGCAACAAGTACCTACTGCTATTTTATCAAGGCAAACAGCTGGAATAAGAGGGAGCTGTCTGATAGTAAACCTTCCTGGTAAGCCTCAGTCTATAAAGCTGTGCCTTGATGCAGTTTTTCCAGCCATACCTTACTGTATTGAGCTTATAGAGGGTCCGTTTATTGACACAGACCCATCTAAAGTGAAAGCTTTTCGCCCTAAAAAATAACGTTATTTTTATAAGCCTGAAAAGTGTTATAAAGTAGCATAGCAACAGTCATAGGACCAACGCCACCTGGAACAGGTGTTATGGCAGATACTTTTTTACTTACATTTTCAAAGTCTACATCTCCAACTATTTTACCATCAACCCTGTTTATACCTACATCTATGACAACAGCTCCTTCTTTAACCATATCTGCAGTTATAAGTTTAGGCTTACCTACTGCAACCACAAGAATATCAGCTTTTAACGTGTGGGACTTTAAATCTTTTGTGTTTTTATGACAAATAGTAACTGTAGATTTTTCATCTTTTAAAAACAGCAAGGACATAGGCTTTCCTACTATATTACTTGCCCCTACTACTACAACATCCTTTCCAAAAGTGTCTATATTGTAGTACTCAAGGAGCTTCATTATACCGTAAGGAGTACAAGGAACTATACCATCATTTCTTCCAGTTGCAAGTTTTCCTACGTTAAGAGGGTGAAATCCATCAACGTCTTTCTTTGGATTTATAGCTTCTATTATTTCAAGGGTGTTTATGTGAGAAGGAAGAGGGAGCTGAACTAAAATTCCGTCAACTTCCTCATCTCCGTTAAGCTGTCCTATAAGGTCTAAAAGCTCTATCTGGGTTATGTTTTCAGGTAGGAAAAAAGGTTTAGAGTTAATCCCTACAGATTGACAGTCTTTAATCTTTTTATTAACGTATATCTGACTTGCAGGATTATTTCCTACTAAAATAACAGCTAAAGAAGGTCTTCTATAACCTTTATTTAAAAACTCTTGAAGTTCTTCTTTTATCTGGCTTTTAATCTTTTCAGCTAACTCTTTTCCACTTAAAAGAATCATCAAAACTCCTTAGTGTTTAAAGTGTCTCATTTTTGTAAAAATCATAGCAATTGAGTGTTCGTTGCAAGCCTGAATAACTTCGCTGTCTCTTATAGAACCACCAGGCTGAATAACAGCTTTTATTCCGTATTTAGCAGCAAAATCTATACTGTCTCTAAATGGGAAGAATGCTTCAGATGCAAGGACACTTCCTTCTAACTCAAGTCCAAACTCTTGAGCTTTTTTAACAGCAGTTTCTAAACTGTCAACCCTTGAAGTTTGACCAACTCCTATACCTACTGACCGTCTGTCTTTAGCTATCACAACTGCGTTTGACTTAACGTGTTTCACTACTTTTAAAGCAAATATTAAGTCTTCTAACTCTTTTTCTGTTGGTTTTCTTTCTGTTACCACTTCTAAAGTTTCATAAAGTCCTTTGTCTCTATCTTGAACTAAGAATCCACCTGATATTCTCTTTACGTCCTTTCCTATTAAGTCTTTTTCAAAGTCTGTAATTTCAACTACTCTTAAGTTTTTCTTTGAACTAAATACTTCCAGAGCTTCCTTTGAAAAAGATGGGGCTACCACTACTTCTAAAAATAACTCCGTTAAAACTTTCGCAGTCTGTCCGTCAACCTCTCTATTAAACGCTACTATTCCTCCAAAAGCTGACCTTGGGTCTGTCTGTAATGCTAACCTGTAGGCGTCTGTAATGTTATCACTTTCTGCAACACCACAGGGATTGTTATGTTTTACTATAACACAGGCTGGATTTTCAAACTCTTTCACAAGGAGTAAAGATGCCTCTACGTCAAGGTAGTTGTTATAAGACATCTCTTTTCCTTGGATTATTTTAGCGTTTGCGACAGACAGTCCATCTTCTATAGGGTTTATGTATAAAGATGCTTTTTGGTGAGGGTTTTCTCCATAGCGTAAAGGAGATTTTTTTCTCATAGGAATTGTAAGCTCGTTAGGAAAGTCTTCGTTTATGCCAAATTTTTCATTTAAAACGTTTGATATTATACTGTCGTAAAGAGCTGTATGCCTAAATGCTTTTAAAGATAGTAGTTGTCTTGTTTTTAAGGATACTTCGCCAATTGTTTTTAACTCATTTATAACCAAATCGTAGTCAGAAGGGTCTGTTATTATTGCTACATATTTGTAGTTTTTAGCAGATGCACGAACCATAGCAGGTCCGCCAATGTCTATATTTTCAATTATCTCTTCTAAATCAGCCCCTTTCTTTACAGTTTCTTCAAAAGGATAAAGGTTAATTGCTACTATGTCTATTGGAGTTATACCATTTTCTTCAAGTTGCTTTAAATGGTTAGGGTTGTCTCTTACTGCAAGTATTCCGCCGTGAATCTTTGGGTGAAGAGTTTTAACTCTTCCGTCTAAAATCTCTGGAAATCCTGTGATTTGTGATACTTCTATTACATCTACACCATTTTCTTTTAGATACTTAGCAGTTCCTGAAGAAGATACTATCTGGTATCCTAAATTTACCAGCTCCCTTGCAAAATCTAAAACACCTGTTTTATTTGAGACAGATATTAAAGCTCTCTTCAATTACTCCTCCTTATTTTCACTTTTTTGTTCTTCTTGAAGGGATTGTTTTATTATGTCTTCCATTATGTTGGCGAGCATTTCTCCTCTTTGGTATATGGTATGATCTTTTAACGCCTTTTCTCTTCCTGCTTTTGATATTTCTGCCATCTCATCAGGAGCTTCCTCAAGGTAGTAAGCGACTTTTCCTTCTATCTCTATAAAGTCTATAGGATGGTAGGTTATTATCTCTTTTTCAGGCACAAAGAATGATTTTGACGACAGTCTTTCCTCTACAAAGGTTAAAGTTCCACTTGCTACACTGTCAAAAACTGTAAATCCAAGTCCTGTAGGTATAAAAGGTGGTTGACTTAAAAGTGATATCTTTGTTTTTGATAAAAACTCAATAACATCTTTCTGACTAACAATATCCTCATGAACTACAACGTTTTCTTTTGGCTCTCCTATTACAGGTCCTAAAACGTTTACTTCATAATTTTCTATAGAATCTAATATTGACCATCTTCTTAAATACATTGCATAAAGCCCTATCTCTGTTAAAAGTGCCATAAAATCAGCTTCGTTTTCTTGCTGGAATTGGTATAAAGCTGCCTGAAAATCAGGATTTAGTTGCGATATTAAGTAGCCTGATGCAAATCTGATAGGCATATCAGGATTTCTGTATATTAGTCTTCCAAGTTCTACTGAAAATCCAAACAGGTTAGGGTCAAACCTTTCCTGCCACTGACTTTCTATTATGCTTGGGTCTGTAATTGGTCCTACAAATGCAACTTCAAACTCTTTTTCTTTCATAGGTGGTATTTTTGAAGGGTTTACACCAGGTGGAATAAATGCAACGTTTTTACCAGCAGACCTTAACCACTGGGCATGTTCTATATCTATAGTTGCGTAAAGTATCTGGTTTGATTGTAAAACAGGCTTTAGCTTTGTAAAATGTATCATAGGGTCATCTATAAACCACGTTATGTGAATGTTCCCAAGTAAATCACAGAAAGGCTGTTGCTGACCTTCTCTTTCAGCGTATATCATTCCGTCAAGGTTTAAATCAACAGTAAAAAGTGGTTTATACTCTATTATTTGATTTATAACATCTTGAACGTTTTCAGCTGTTAAGTCTATTATCTTAACTTCAAAGTTTCTTGCAGAAACTGATTTAGCTAATCCATCTATTATAGATTCTGACATCTGTCTTGGGTCAGGTGTTTTTAAAAAAACAACCCTTGGTTTCAAAACTTTATTTTCTTCCATTGGAAGACTCCTTTTAAATGTTATTCTTTTTCAAAAATCTCTACTTTTGCACCTTGAGTATCCACTTCTAACACTTTATACTGGGCGTTTATTGATACTTCTTTGAAAGCTTCTACCATAGAAAGTCCTATTTTATCAAAGTTTTCTGTTGCTAAAGCCAATATGGTACTTCCAGCTCCACTTAAACACGCACCTAAAGCTCCATTTTCATATGCATTATTTATAACTTTATCAAAGTTTGGAATAAGATTTTTCCTGTAAGGCTGATGTAATCTGTCTTCCATAGCCGTTTTAAGAAGGTCATACCTTTTTTCTTGTAGAGCTCTTATAAACAAAGCAGACCTTTGAAGGTTAAAAACAGCATCTTTTAAAGGAACTTGAGCTGGTAAAACGGACCTTGCTTTTTCTGTGGAAAGCTCGAAATCTGGGATAACCACAACCGCTTTTATTTCTTCTGGAAAGTCCATTTTACTGTAGTATGTTTTATTTTCTGTTTTTAATGCTGTTATAAAACCACCTTTCAACGCTGGGAGGAGGTTATCAGGATGAGGTTCAAACAAGTATGCCACTTTAAAAAACTCTTCATCTGTTAAAGGTTTTTTATGAACTGCAAAACCCGTAAGTATTCCTGCTACTATCGCAGTAGCACTACTTCCAAGACCTCTTGCAACAGGTATGTTTACAGTCTGTTTCAACCTCGCACCGTGAAAAGTCCTTCCTTCAGCTTCACAAAGATATTTAACAACTTTTATAAAAAGATTATTTTCAGGATTTTCTATAAACTCGTTTTTTGGATAAGACTCTATGTAAACGCCGTCAGCTTCCTCTACTTCAAACTCGTTGTATAAAGTCAAAGCAAGTCCAAATGTATCAAAACCAGCACCTAAGTTGGCAGTGGTTGCAGGAACTTTTACTCTAACAACCTTTTTACTCATTTATTCTACCTTCTAATATATCAACGTACTCTTTAATACCTCTCTGAATTGAGTACCTTGGAACAAATCCCAGCTCTTCTTTTATCTTTGTCATATCTGCCTGAGTGTACTCTTGATAAAAGTCGTAAGGACAGTCAAAGTACTCAGGTTCAAGGTTTGTCCCGAGAGCTTGATTTAGGTATTTAATAACGTCGTTAAAAGAAGTAGCCTCTCCACTACCTACGTTGTAAACAGTTGACCTTGGAGCTTTTGATGCAAGTATAGTAGCATCTACTGCATCTTTTACGTAAACAAAGTCTCTTTTTTGATCTCCCCATTTAAATATTCTTGGTCTTTGTCCTGATTTCATCTGTAAGTAAAGCTGATAAATCATACTTGCGAACTTCCCTTTATGTGCCTCTCTTGGTCCATAAACGTTAAAGTACCTAACTCCAACTATCTTAAGGCTTGTCTTTTCTGCAAACTCTTGAGCAAGGTTATCCATTATATACTTAGAAAAAGCGTAAACATTTTCAGGAGATTTTTCTCTATCTTCTTTTAAAGGGACTTTTTCTTTAACATTACCGTAAACAGAAGCTGAAGAAGCATACACTACTATACTTTCATTATCGTAAGCAAGCTCAAGTATGTTTTTAAATCCATCTACGTTTCTTCTCATCATATACTCTTGGTCGGTTACTGTTGTATCAGTAATTGAAGCAAGGTGGAATATAACGTCAGGTTTAAAATCCTCTATCTTAAAAAAAACTTCATCAGTTGAAACATCGCAGGAAAAAACTATACCTTTAAAACCTTTTAAGTTTTTAAAGTTTGCACTTGAAAAGTCATCTAATACAAGTATTTTACTATCTGGATACTCTTTTTGAAGTTTTAACGCAAGGTTAGAGCCTATAAATCCAGCTCCACCAGTAATCAGTATGTTATGAAACATCTATTACACCTCGATGTAAAATAGTTCTTGACCGTACTCTACAGGTTGTCCGTTTTCTACTAAGATTTTAGCAACTCTTCCGTCAACGTCAGACTCTATCTCATTCATAACTTTTAGAGCTTCTATAATACACAACACTTGCCCTTTAGAAACCATATCTCCCTCTTCTACAAAAGGTGGAGCTCCTGGAGATGGAGACCTGTAAAACGTTCCTACCAATGGAGATTTTATAACGTGATACTTCTTTTGAGATTGTTCCTTTACTTGAGTTTCAGAAGCAGTTTTTATCTCTTCTTTAATCTCTACAACAGGTTGAGGAATATACTGAACTTGTGGGATAGATTGAGATACAGCTACTTCCTTTGGTCCTAAATACTGTTTTATAAGTATTTTTCCTTCTGCTGTCAAAATCTCTAACTCTTCTATTTTCGAGTCTTTAATTCTCTCAATAAGCTCAAACACAAAATCTTTATCCATAACTCCTCCAACTTTCCTTTAAACAGGAAAGATTTATTTGTTAACTCTTTCTATGTAAGTTCCTTTTTCTGTATCTACTTTTATTTTATCTCCCACGTTAATAAAAAGAGGCACTTGTATTGTAGCTCCTGTTTCTATTTTTGCTGGTTTAGTAGTTCCTGTCGCTGTATCTCCTTTAAATCCAGGTTCTGTTTCGATAACCTCGTAAACTTCATGTTTTGGAAGCTCGATACCAATTGGATTTCCTCTGTCTAAGAAAACAACAACCTGCATACCTTCCTTTAAAAACTTGGCTTCGTACTCCATATTTTCAGCAGGAACGGCAAAGGTTTCGTAAGTATTAGTATCTAAAAAGTAATAGTAAGAACCATCAGTATAAGAGTAGTTCATAAATCTTTGTTCAAAGTCTGCAAGTTCAATAGAGTCAGATGATTTAAAGGTAAATTCTGTTACGTTTCCCGTTCTCATATTTTTAGCTCTAACTCTAACAAACGCCTGTCCTTTTCCAGGTTTTACGTGTTCATAGCTTACAACTTTATAAGGCTGATTGTCAACAAGAATAAACTGGTCTCTTGCTATTCTGTTAATATCGATTTTAACGCCCATAAATTCCTCCAAGATTTTTTTAAAGTAAAATTATACCAAAAATTTAAGCATTATTTATGTTAAAATTTTAATACATTCTTAACAATTCAAAGAGGTGGAACTATGAAAAAGCTAATTGCTATTGTTTTAATATCTTTCTCAACCTCTTTTGCTACAGAGTGCCAACCTAAAATATCCATATCTGACGTTGAAAGAACCGCATCTTCTTATGTAGGAAACATAACATCTGTAAAACTTTCAAAAAACAAGTCTGGTGAGTGCTATTACAAAGTTTACGGTGAAAAAGGTTACGTAACGATAGATGCATCTAACGGTGAACTTTTAAAATTTACAAAAAAGAGGGAAAAATAATTGGATATAGGATTAAGTGGATATCAGTGGGTTTTATTATCACAGACGAATCCAGCTCCAGAAGAGTTAAAAGACAGGTTTGGAGAAGTTTTTGCGCAAGTTCTTTACAATAGAAAAGACTTATTTGATAAAGATTTTTCTGAAGATTACATAGTCCCTCAACTTAAAAATCTGATAAATCCGTCTTATTTCTACTCGTTAGAAGAAGTGGCGATAAAATTAGTAGATTCTATAAAAAAGCAAAAAAGAATAGTTATATACGGAGACTACGATGCAGATGGTATAACAAGTACCGCATTACTTGTAAACTTTTTCCGAGACATTAAAGTACCTGTAAAATATTACATACCAAGCAGGTTTACAGAAGGCTACGGTTTAAACAAAGAAGCAATAAAAAGTATATCTGATACGGCAGATGTTTTAATAGTGGTTGATAGTGGAACAAACGCTATTGAGGAGCTCCTTTACGCGAAAAGTTTAGGATTAGAAGTTTTTGTTTTAGACCATCATGAGCCATCAGATTTTTGGATTGATAAAAATCCATTGACTTTCGATTCAAGTATACACATAATAAATCCTAAATTTTACGACGATGAAAAAATCAACCTTATGTTTAAACACTTAGCAACAGTAGGTATTGCTTTTTATCTTATCTCTTTAATTAGAAGATTTTTAAATATAGAAGACATAAAACTAAGAAATTATTTAGATATAGTGGCTATAGGGACTATAGCTGACATAGTACCTATGTCTTTTATAAATAGAGTTATGGTTAAAACTGGATTAGAAGAGATAAACAAAAAAAATAGAATAGGCATCACAAAACTAAGAGAAGTCGCATCAATTCAAAGAGATGTAAATACTCAAGACATAGCATTTATGATAGCTCCAAGGATAAATGCAGCTGGAAGATTAGCAGATGCAAGAAAATCTGTAAAACTTTTGACTACAAAAGATGAAATATCTGCAACCTTTTTAGCAAATGAACTTGAAAATCTAAACAAGAAAAGACAAAAGATAACAGATAACGTATTAAAAGAAGCTGAATTAGAAATCAGTAAATATCCTTTAGAAAGCGCAATTGTACTTGGAAGAGAAAATTGGCATAGTGGAGTGGTAGGAATAGTAGCAGGAAAGTTGGTAGAAAAATACAAGATACCTACTGTTATCCTTTCCATAGAAAACGGTAAAGCCGTTGGTTCTGCAAGAAGTGTATCAAAAGTAAATATATATAAAGCTTTAGACAAGTGTAAACATTTATTTGAAAAATTTGGGGGACATTCTGCAGCAGCAGGATTAACAATAAATTCTGATAAAATACAGGAATTTAGATATGCCCTTAACCAAACTGTTAAAGAAGTTGCTGAAGAAAAGCCTTGGGCTGTAAAAGAGATTGATATGGAAGTTCCACTATCATACTGGGACAAAGGAAAGGTATTACAACTCTATCAGCTTGCACCTTTTGGAGAGAAAAATCCTTATCCAAAGTTTATAGATAGAAACCTAAGAGTAGACTTTTTTTCTGTTTATGGAAAAAATTTAGTAATTTTAGATTTAAGAGATAAAAATAAAAAAGTCTTTACAGTTAAGTGTTGGAAAGGTCAAGATATTGTAAATCAAATATATGTAGGTTCTATAATTGACATAGTATACACTCCAGAAATAAGCAACTATAAAGGTATTGAAAGTATAGAGTTCACAATAGACGATATAAAGATTGTTAAGTAAATGGTGGGAAAGGAGGGAATCGAACCCTCACGGCCTTTCGGCCAAGGGATTTTAAGTCCCTCGCGTCTGCCAGTTCCGCCACTTTCCCTTTAGATGATTAATATTATATTACAAAACACAAATATATGCAAGAGCTTTTAATCTCTACCAAAGATGTCTCTTGTATATACTTTCTCTTTTACATCTTCAAGTTCTCCACTGTATCTATTTGCTAAAATAATGTCTGAGTCTTTTTTTAAAGTATCTAAATCTACTATCTTGAAATCCATAAATTCACTATCTTTTATCAACGGCTCATATATAATCACTTCAAAATCTTTAGCTTTTAAATACTCAATAATATCAATAATTGCAGCTTCTCTAAAGTTATCTGATTCAGATTTCATTGTAAGCCTATATACTCCAACTACTTTCGGATTCTTTTTTATAATTTGTTCTGCTATATAATACTTTCTTGCTATATTTGACTCTATAGTACCTTTTATAAGATAGTGAGGAATATTTTTTTCCATATAGTTTGCAAGGAGCTGTTTTGTATCCTTAGGCAGACAATAACCACCGTATCCAAAAGATGGGTTGTTGTAATGCATTCCTATTCTTGGGTCTAAACAAACACCTTCTATTATTTCCCTTGAGTTTAACCCATGACTTTCTGCAAATGTATCAAGTTCGTTAAAAAATGCCACTCTCATAGCAAGGTAAGTATTAGCAAAAAGCTTTATACTTTCTGCTTCAGTTGAGCCTGTAAAAAGAACTGGAACATCTTTTTTTATAGCTCCTTCTAAAAGTAAATTTGCAAACTCTCTTGCTCTCTCACTTTTCTCTCCTACCACTATTCTTGAAGGATAAAGGTTATCAAATAAAGCTTTTCCTTCTCTTAAAAACTCTGGAGAGAAAATTATATTTTCAGTTTTAAACTGCTTTTTTACCTTTTCTGTATAGCCAACAGGGATAGTAGATTTTATTACCATAACAGCTTCTGAATTTACTTCTAAAACTTCTTTTATTACAGACTCTACAGATTTTGTATTAAAGTAGTTTGTTATAGGGTCGTAATCTGTAGGTGTTGCTATTATCACGTACTTAGCGTTCTTATATGCCTCATTTTTATCTAAAGTAGCTCTTAGATTTAAAGGTTTTGACTTTAAGTAATACTCAACGTCTTTATCTATAATTGGAGATATTTTGTTATTTATAAGTTTTACTTTTGTTGGGTCTATCTCTTTTATAACTACTTCGTGATTCTGCGCCAGAAGTATTGCATTTGATAATCCGACGTATCCTGCTCCAGCTACAGCTATTTTCATAAAATTCCTCTTTTTTAAATTGTGCTAAAATATATTCTATCACACACTTAAGGAGGATTTTTTGAGACCAGACAACAGAAAACCAGCTCAACTACGCCCAATCAAAATAACAAGAGATTTCAATATATACGCAGAAGGTTCAGTCCTAATAGAGTTTGGTAATACAAAAGTCATAGTTACAGCTTCTATAGAAGATAAAGTACCACCTTTTCTAAAAGGTTCAGGACAAGGATGGATAACAGCAGAGTACTCTATGATTCCAAGAGCGTCAGAAACAAGGTCTTTAAGAGAGGTTGTAAGAGGTTCTCCATCTGGAAGAACTCACGAGATACAAAGATTAATAGGAAGGTCTTTAAGAGCTGCTGTTGATTTAAAAAAATTAGGAGAAAGAACCATCTGGATTGACTGTGATGTTATCCAAGCAGACGGAGGAACAAGGGTGGCTTCCATAACAGGGGCATTTATAGCAGTAGCAGATGCCCTTATAAAACTTGAGAAAAACAACTTAGTAAAATCAAACCCATTAAAAGATTACGTAGCGGCTATAAGTGTGGGAAAAGTTAACAACGAGATTGTTTTAGATTTAAACTATCAGGAAGACTCAAAAGCACAGGTTGATATGAATATTGTAATGACTGGAAAAGGTGAGTTTGTAGAGTTAGGAGCTACAGGAGAGGAAAACACATTTACCTACGATGAACTTCAAAAGATGATTGAGTATGGCAAGTCTGGAATAGAAAGACTTATAAAAATTCAAAAAGAGTTTATTGAAGGAGTTCCATCTTTAGGACATTGGGAAAGGAAAAACGTTAAAGAGTTTGTTTACAAAGAATAAATCGGAGGTTGCAGTTGAAAGAGAGTTTAATAATTTTAGGGTCCCAATGGGGTGACGAAGGAAAAGGAAAGATAGTTGACTTACTTGCAAAAGACTTTGATTACGTTGTAAGATACCAAGGAGGTAGCAACGCAGGACACACAGTTATTGCAAACGGAAAAAAATACACACTTCACCTAATACCATCAGGAATACTACACGAAGGAGTAAAAAACATAATATCTAACGGTGTTGTTGTTGATATACAAGAGCTCCTTAAAGAGATGAATCAAGTAAAAGACGTTGTGAAAGATTTTAAGGATAAATTATACATAAGCGAAAGATGTCACGTAGTATTTCCTTATCACAAACTTTTAGATGCTGTATCTGAAAAATCAAAAGGAAAAGACAAAGTTGGAACAACATTAAAAGGAATAGGTCCTACTTACATGTCTAAATATGGAAGAACTGGAATAAGAATAGTAGATTTATTTGACTCTCAATACTTTAGAATTAGATTAGAAAAAGCTTTTAATGAAGCAAAAGAGATAGTAGAGAAAGTCTATCAAGAAGAGTTTAACTTAGACCTTAACCAAATATACGAAACAACCCTTGAAGATTTTGAAAAAATTAAAGATTTAGTAGAAGATACTTCTTATCTTTTAGATAAAGTTATGAAAGAAGGTAAAAAAGTTTTATTTGAAGGTGCTCAGGGAACTATGCTTGATGTTGATATGGGAACTTATCCTTACGTTACTTCATCAAACGCTTCCGCAATAGGAATTTGTAATGGAACAGGCGTATCACCTAAGTTAATAGGTCAGGCAAAGGTTTATGGAGTAAGTAAAGCTTACACTACAAGAGTTGGAGAAGGACCATTTCCAACAGAACTGAATGATGGTCTTGGAGATAAATTAAGAGAAGAAGGACACGAATACGGTTCTACAACAGGAAGACCAAGAAGATGTGGATGGCTTGACTTAGTAGCTCTCAGGTTTGCCTGCAGGATTAACGGTTTAGATGGATTAATAATAACGAAACTTGACGTATTAGACGTTTTTGACGAGATAAAAGTTTGTGTTGCTTACCAGTATGAAGGAAAAACTATAACAGAATTTCCAGCTTCTTTAAAAGTGTTATCAGAGTGTAAACCTATCTATAAAACAATTAAAGGATGGAAAACAACTACCCAAGGACTTACAGACCTGTCAAAACTACCACCACAGGCTAAAGATTTTATAAGGATAATAGAAGAAGAAACTCAAACAAAGGTTGTAATGCTGTCTACAGGTCCAGAAAGACACCAGTACGTATGGACTGATTAAGGAGTGGTATTATGTACGATGTAATGAAACAGGCAGAAGAAAAGTTAGTTCAGGTCGGAACAGACTTAACTATATCGGTTATATTTTTTGTAATCTCAATTATTATTCTAACGATTATAACTTTTATAATTCTTACGATTAAAAACAATAAAAAACCAGCTGAGGAAAGAAAATCTCAGCTGGCTATCTTTTTAATTTCTGTTTTTACTGGATGGGCTATTACGACTCTTATTTTTGTTTACAGAATGGTAATGATAGGAATTAGCCACTTAAAACAGTAATTATCTACCATAAATTCCTACAAGTTGACCGGATTTTATTACATGGTTTTTCATTTTCAATTCAATTTCTTTTCTTGTAGCACCGTGAGGAAGCCCAAGAGTTTCTATATCTAATGCGAAAACTTTAAAAAAGTATCTGTGAGGTTTACCTCTAGGAGGACAAGGACCTCCATAACCTACAAAACCAAAATCATTTACACCTTGTTTTATTAATCCAACTTGTTTTTTCTTTGGAAAGTTCTCAGGTAGAGATATTGTATCTTTAGGAATATCATATACAATCCAATGAGTAAAAAGTCCAATAGGGGCATCTGGATCATCCATTATAATAACATAGCTTTTTACTTCTTTAACATTTTCCCAAGATATATGGGGAGAGATATCATCCCCATCACATGTAAACTCTACCGGAATAGGTTCCATACTTCCAAATGAATTTGATTTTACAATCATTTTCTCTTCTCCTAAAGCTGTTAAAAACATAAAAAAAAATAAATAAAATTAGTTTATTCATAAGTTTGGAACTGATTTTAGAAGTATTTGTGTTACATCACACATCTCTTTTCCTATAAGATAAACAATATCATCTAAACTCACAATTCCGACAACCTTTCCTTCTCTATTGATTACAGGATATCTTCTAACTCCTTTTTCCTTTACAATTTCAAGAGCTTCAAATATACCCAAATCTTCATTTAAACAAATTGGGTCTATAGTCATCACATCTTGAACTCTAATTGTTGATGGATCAAGTCCTTTATTTACCACCCTGACAACAATATCTCTATCTGTTATAATACCAGCTGGACTTCCATCTTTAACAACTATTAAACTTCCTACATTTTTTGATGCCATAACACCAGCAACTTCTTTTATAGTTGCTTCAGGAGATATAGAAACAAACTCTTTCCTTGAAATACTTTTAATAGACATTTTACTTCCTCCTTCGATTTTGCTCTTAATCTTAAATATACGTACTAAGTATATAAAAAGCAAGAAGTTATTTTTTTGATTAAGTAATTTTTATAGATAATTTTTATAGAGGAATCTGTTGAGTTAAACAGTGAAATGTCCCAAGTCCAACTACAATATCAGTAGCATCTATTCCTATCACCTTTCTATCTTTAAAAACTGATTGTAAAATCTCTAATGCTATCTTATCTTTATCACATCTAAAGGTTGGAGCGATAACTGTGTAGTTTGATATGTAAAAGTTTGCATAACTTGCAGGTAATCTATCTCCTTTATAGTAAACTGGGTCAGGCATAGGAAGAGTTATTATATTTAAAGGTCTTCCATTTAAATCAGTAAAGGTTTTAAGTAGCCCATAATTTTCTTGTAGTATATCGTAATTTTCATCGTTTTTATTATCTTCAATAACAGTTATAACCGTATCTTTATCAACAAATCTCGTAATATCGTCTATGTGTCCGTCTGTATCGTCTCCTACGATACCTTCTTTAAGCCAGAGTATCTTAATTACGCCAAAGTATTTTTTCAGATTTTCTTCTATCTCTTGTTTAGACATGTTCGGATTTCTGTTTGGATTTAGCAAGCAGGACTCGGTAGTCAGTAGTAGACCTTCACCGTTTACATCTATTGACCCACCTTCTAAAACCATATCTACATCTATTTTTTCTACTTCTAAATACTCAGCCATTTTAGTTGGAATCTGGTCATCTAAATCGTGGGGATACTTTCCACCCCAAGCATTAAACTTAAAGTTTAAAGCTACTAAAGTATTTTTATCTAAATCTTTTACAAATATAGCTCCGTGGTCTCTACACCAAGCATCATTTGTAGGAAATCTGTGAATTATAATCTTTTTAGGGTCAACGTCTTTTTCTTTTAATCTTCTTTTTAAATCTTCTTCCATCTCTTCATCGTTAACGTTAATATGAACCATCTCTCCCATAGATATCCATTTAATCATCTCAACATACTTATCTCTAACGTCATCTATCTTTTCAAAAAACGTGTCAGGGTTGTGAGGATAAGAAAGCCAAGTTCCGTAATGTTTTTCCCACTCTGCAGGCATATAAAGTTTTCTCAACTTATTACCTCGTTAAAATCATTTTTATATAAGTATTTGTAAGTCCATACTGAATTTTTATTACGATAAGTTGATTGTCTTTTTTATAGGATAAGAGTGCATCTCTACCAATGAGAGCTGAAAATTTAGTCCATCCATTTTTAGGCATCTCTCTATCAAAAAAGCTGACTAAATCCTGTATATAACCTTCTCCTTTGTAGATTAGATAAGCTCTATAAACTCCGTTAGCTTCAAAAATCAAAGACTCACTTTCTAAAAACTGAAAGTTTGACGGAATTATAAAAGTATAATCACCCTTTCTCTCTGTTTTAGCTACAAAACTAATAGGTGCATTTGGCTGAATAACAATTTC
Organism: Sulfurihydrogenibium subterraneum DSM 15120; assembly: GCF_000619805.1. Lineage (NCBI taxonomy): Bacteria > Pseudomonadati > Aquificota > Aquificia > Aquificales > Hydrogenothermaceae > Sulfurihydrogenibium > Sulfurihydrogenibium subterraneum. The sequence goes on from NZ_JHUV01000008.1 coordinate 436,368, forward strand.
ATTAGAGGCACAAGAAGTTAAAAATACTATAAAACTAATTAAAAGAAAAATCCTTTTCATCTTAAAAACCTCAAATTGTATAAGTTCTATACATCATGAACACCCATAAAAAATTTTATCACATTTTATTAAGCATGTCTGCAGGAGTTTTATATCCTAATGAACAGTGCGGTCTTATAAAATTGTATTTTTCCACATAACTACTTAATCTTCTATTCATCTCATCTATTGTATATTCCATTTTCTCTATAAACCATAATTCCTCTTCTATTGTCCTTATTAATCTTTCTACAGCTCCATTTGTCTTTGGACTTCTCGGATAGCTAAAGTAATGCTCTATCCCTATCTCATTTAAATATTTGTCAAACTCCCCTAAAAACTCGCTCCCATTGTCTGTCTGTACTCTCTTTATATCAAAGTTAAAATAATCCTTTAATTGTATGAAAAATCTCTTTGCTATCCTTGAACTCTTTGTTTGGTAAACTGCAGCAAAGCAAAATCTGCTATACTTATCTATAGCTGTAAATTGGTAGTATGTTTCACCTATGATATTTATGTGTTTTACGTCTATCTGTAC